>NZ_QOZT01000001.1:0-109965 GCF_003345135.1 Acidovorax sp. BoFeN1 | reverse complement strand
GGCGGAAATCGGGCCTCAGCGCCCCGCGAACTGCCCAAATGGGCCGCGCGAGAGGCATAAAAGTCCAAAAAACTGCGTCATCCAGGTTTGCGCGGAAATTTTCGACGGCTTGTTCAGCGTAGCCTTAAGGCCCGAGCGGATCGGCTTGACCAGCACGTTCACGCGCAGGTCGGCACCGCTGCCGCTGGACGTGTCGCCCACGATCCAGCGCACGGTATCGCCGGCGGCCACCGTCACCAGCTCCTCGCCCGGCTGGAGCGAAACCACGGTAACGCGGCCCACGGCCGCATAGACCTGATAGAGCGCGCCATCGGTGAAGGGCCAGACCTGAATCGCATTGACGTAGCCCTCGCGCGTGGGCGCGACGCGCGCCTCGGCATTGGCGCGCGAGACGCGCACCTTCTCGTCTGCAGGCTCCGGCGTAGGCTTGGCGTCCTCGGCTTCGGGCAACGGCTTCAACTGCGCCGGCATCGGGAGCACCTCGGGTACGGCCACCACCTCCACCGGCGCAGGCGGCTCCGGCAGCGGCTGGGCCTGCACCGGCTCATCGAGCGAGATCACGGGCGGCGGTTTACCCTGTGTGGCGCAGCCCGTGGACAGAACAGTCGACGCAAGCAGGATCACCGGCAAAGCGGTTTTACGGAAAAGATCATTCATGGCTTGGCTCCTTCGGAAGAATCCAGTTCGCGGCTCCACGACAGGCCATTGACGTAGATGCCCAGGGGGTTCTTGCGCAGACGTTCTTCGGTGCGCGGCGGCTGGAGCACGATGGACACCACGGCCGTCCACCGCTCCAGGCCCGCCGCGGCACCGTTGACGTAACGGCGTTCCGTCCAGCGCACGTTGAAAGACGTGTCGCTGGCACGCACGACGCTGGTGATCTGCACCGTCACCGATTCCTTACCGATGCGCGCGAACGGATCGTTCACGCGCGCGTAGTCGTTGAGTACGACTGCGCCCTTGTCGGTCGTGTAGTCGTAGGCATCGAGCCAGTTCTGGCGCACGACGATGGGGTCGATGGACAGCGAGCGCACTAGGCCGATAAATCGGCCCAGGTGGTAAGCCGTCTGCGCGTCGCTGGGCTTGTAGGGCGTGGCGGCTTCGCCGACCGCTCGCACCTGGCCCGCGTTGTCCACCTCCACCACATACGGCGTCACGATGGACTGCGCCGAGCGCCATACCAGGCCACCGGCCATCAGCAGCGCGAGCGTGAGACACCCGAAGGCCATCAGCCGCCAGTTCTTCGCCTGCACGCGCGGCGAGCCGATACGTTCGTCCCACACCTGGCCGGCAGCTTGGTATGGCGTGGCAGGCGGCGGCGTGTCGGCGTAGCGCACCTGCGGTTTCTTGAATCGCATGGTCAGTTCTCCTTATGAATCGGAATCGCGCAGGCTCGGCCCCTGGCCGGAGCCGCCACCATCGCCACCGCGCAGCGCGTGGGCAGTGGTGGTCGCGGCATGGGTGAGTTGCTGGCGGCGGTGCAGCCGCTTGGCCCAGGCGGGTTGCTCTGGTGTCTGTGCAGCGGTGCCGCCTGCGGGGGCTTCGCTTGTGGCGGGCTGACCGGCTGACGCACCAGCGTCGCCATTCCAGCCAGCGCGGAACGGCGCAGCCATGCGCTGCCCGGCGGCGGAAGCGCGGGATGCCGCCGCGCGTCCTGCCGACTGCGCGCCGGTCTTGGCGACATTGCCCAGGCCCGCCATTGCACCCTTTGCACCACCGCCTGCGGCGGCGGAACCGGCCTGGAACGCCGATTTCGCGCTGCTGGCTGCCGACGTGGCGGCGCGCGCACCGCTGCCGGCCAGCTTGGCGGCAGCCGGGGCCATGCGCGCCCCGGCCATGACGGCACCACCTACGCCCGTTGCGGCGGCACCGACGGCCACCGCCGTTCCTGCTGCGCCGATAGCAGCGCCGGCCATCGCGCCCGCACCGAGCTGCGGCGCACCGGACACAAGACCCGTGGCGATGCCGGGGCCGAAGATACCCAGCGCCAGCAAAGTGAGCGAGGCCAGCATGATGACCAGCGCATGGTCGATGGACGGCTCGGCGGGATGGACTTGGAACTGCGCGAACAGGCCCGAGCCGATACCAACGATGACGGCCAAGACCAAGACCTTGACGCCGGCGGACACGACGTTGCCCAGCACCTTTTCCGCCAGAAAGCTCGTCTTGTTCCACAGCGCGAACGGCACCAGCACGAAGCCGGCGAGCGTGGTCAGCTTGAACTCGATCAGCGTGATGAATAGCTGGATCGCCAACACGAAGAAGCACAGCACCACGACCAGCCACGCGAGGAACATCACCACGATGGGGTCGAGGTTCACGAACACTTCGGGGAACCCCGCCATATCGCCGATCTGCTTCAAGATCGGCGCCCCTGCGTCGATGCCGGTCTTCGCCAGCCGACCCGGCTGCAAGAAGGTCTCCATCGTGATGGCCGAGCCGGTGGCGGTGATGCCCAGCCCCGCAAACGAGCGAAACACGATGCTGGCCAGCCAATTGAAGTTGTTGAGGATGTAGGCGAAGGCACCGACGTAGAGCACCTTGCGCAGCAGCTTGGCGATCACGTCCTCGCCCTGGCCGGTGGCATGGCTCATGGCCCAATACAGGCCGGCGATCGTCATGTCGATGACGATCAGCGTGGCCGTGAGGAACGCCACTTCGCCCCGCAGCAGCCCGAAACCCGAGTCGATATAAGCGGCAAAGGTGTTGAGAAATTGGTCGATGATGGTCACGTCATTCATGGCGTGTCCTCCGGTTCGGCGGGAACGGCCGGCGCCATGCCATCGGCCGGTTCATCGAAGCTCGGCGGGATCGGCGGCAGGTCGGCCAAGGTCTGGTATTCATCCGGCCCAGCCTGGCCGGAGAAGAAGCGCCGCCGGAAGGCTTCGGCGGCGGCGCGGCAAGCGTCCTCGCCCGCGGCCTGCCGGTCTGCCGCGCATTGCGCGCGCAATGCCTTCAGCCGCACGGGATCGGCGGCCAGAGCATCGGCAAGGTTGTCGGCCGGCTGCTTGCCGCAAGCGGCCAGCAGCACGACAAGCACCACAACAGACGGGGCGAGGACGCATCGCATGGCGGCCTCCCGTCAGTTGCCGTAGAAGTTCACTGACTGGGGCGTGTACGGCGTGCCTTCGCCCAGGAAACGCCGCCGCACTTCGCGGGCGCGCTCCGTGGCTGCCGCCTGCCGCGCCAGCTCCAGCGACGCCGCCCGGTCTTGCGTGATCTGGAGCCGCTGCGATTGGATCGACTGCTTGGCCTGCAAGGCCAGCAACTGATTCATGGCCTGCATCGCCTGCAACGCACCTTCGGCCGACTGGCTCTTGCCAACGAGATCGGCCAGCACGCTTTCGTCTTCGCCCAGGTTCTGCGACACCTGGGCCTGCATCTGCATAGTGGTCTGCAAGCCGTTGAGCGTGTTCCGCCAACGCTCCTGCGCGTCGCGGTACATCTGGTCGCCGCTGACGGTGGCGGCGTACTGCTCGGGATAAAGGCGCGCGAACTCCCGATCGAGGTTCGTCACGTCGTAGGCCAAGCCGCGCGCCTGGGCGATCAGCCGCTCGGTCGTCGCCAGATTGGCGCGCAACTGGTTCACCACGCTGGACGGCAGGCTGGCGAGGTTGCGCGCCTGGTTCATCAGCATCTGCGCTTCGTTCTGGAGCTGCTGGATCTGGTTGTTGATCTGCTCCAGCGTGCGGATCGCGGTCAGCGTGTTCTGCACGAGGTTCGTGGGATCGACCACGACCCATTGCGCATGGGCGGTGGCGGTGCAAAGCATGGCCGCGATGGCGGCGGCGACAAGACGCTTTTTCATGGCAGGTTCTCCAGAGGTTGGTCAGCGAGGGAACCCGGCGCGAGGCCGGGGAACGAGGGCAGCAGGTCGGCCGCCCAATCGAGGCCGCGATGGCGCAGCCAGGCGCCCGCGAAGCCGGGTGCGCCGGCGTCCAGCAGCAGGCGGTCTATGTCGCGCTGGTCTTGCGGCGTGGACGCGCCCGCGAAGGCCAGCGCCGCCGGCCCCAGGTCGAGGTCGAACAGGCGGTTGCCGAGACGGGATTGGTAGTAGTAGTCGCGCTTGGGCTGCGCGGTGGCGACGATTTCGATCTGCCGCCTGTTGAGGCCGAAGCCCTGGTAGATCGTGCGAATCTGCGGCTCGGTCGCCTGCGGGTTCGGCAAGAAGATGCGGATGGCGCAGCTCTCGATGATCGCGGACGCGATGCTGGAGTTCTGGATGTCCGCCAGCGACTGCGTGGCGAAGATGACGCTCACGTTTCGTTTGCGCAGCGTCTTGAGCCACTGGCGGATGCGCGCGGCGAACATCGGGTCGTCCAGGAACAGCCAGGACTCATCGAGAATCAGCAGGGTCGGTGCGCCGTCGAAACGCTCATCGAAGCGCGCGAACAGATAGCCCAGAACCGACCGCACGGCGGCCGGGCTGGCCATCAATTCCTCCATCTCGAAACACTGCACGTCGGCCGTACCCAGCCGGTCGTGGTCGGCGTCCAGCAGCTTGCCGTGCGCGCCACCGAGCACGTAGGGCGCGAGTGCCTGGCGCAGCGCGTTCGATTGCAGCAGCACCGACAGGCCGGTCATCGTGCGCTGCTCCAGCGGCGCACCGACAAGGCTGCCCAGCGCCGACCAGATGGCCGCCTTCTCGTCGGGTCCGACCGCCACGCCTTCATGCAGCAGCCGGCCTTCCACCCACTCGGCCGCCCAGGTGCGATAGCCATCGCGCTCGATGCGCGCGAGCGGCTGGAACGCGATGCCGCCATCGACACCCAGGTCGTAGTGCTCGCCGCCCAGCCCGAGGATCGTGGCGCGCATCGAGCGCCCCATGTCGAATGCGAAGATGCGCGAACGCGGATAGCGGCGAAACTGCATCGCCAACACGGCTAGAAATGCGGATTTGCCCATGCCGGTCGGGCCGACCACGGCCATGTGCCCCACGTCGCCGATGTGCGTAACAAATCGGAATGGCGTGGCGCCATCGGTGCGGGTGACGATGGCCGGCGGGCCGTCGAGGTGTTCGTTCTTCTCTGGGCCAGCCCATACCGCCGACAGCGGCATCATGTGCGCCAGGTTCAGCGTCGAGACGATGGGCTGGCGCACGTTCGCGTATGCATTGCCGGGAAGGGACGACAGCCAGGCATCCACGGCGTTGAGGGTTTCGGGAATGGTGACGAAGCCCCGGCCCTGGATGACGCGCTCCACCATGCGCAGCTTCTCGTCGGCTACGGCCGGGTCGGCATCGAGCACCGTCACCGTGGCGGTGAGGTAGCCGAAGGCGACTTGATCGCTGCCCAGTTCCTGCAAGGCGGCATCGGCGTCAGCCGCCTTGTTGCTGGCGTCGGTATCGACCAGCGGGCTTTCCTGCTGGAAGATCGTTTCGCGCAGCAGCGCGACGACGTTCTTGCGCTTGGCGAACCACTGGCGACGAAGGCGGGAAAGTTCTTTTTCCGCCTCGGCTTTGTCCAGGCAGAGAAAGCGCGTACTCCAGCGGTACGCAAAACCGAGGCGGTTGAGGTCGTCCAGAATCCCCGGCCAGGTCGAGGTCGGGAAGCCCCGCACCGACACCACGCGCAGGTGCTGGTCGCCAAGCATGGGCGCCAGGCCGCCGACCAGTGCGGAGTCGGTCAGCAGCGCGTCGATGTGGAACGGCACTTCGGGCACGCCGACGCGATAGCGCCGCGTCGAGATGGTGGCGTGCAGGTAGGTCAGTGTCTGGCCGTCATCGAGCCAGGCGATTTCCGGCATCACGCCATCGAGCAGGTCAAAGACGCGATCCGTTTCCGCGACGAAGGCTTGCAGCCGCTCGCGCCAGTCCACGCCGTCGGTGGGCCGGTTCTCGTACAGCATCCCCGCCGCACGGGCGCGCGATTCCTCGGGCGGCAGGTACACCAGCGTCAGGTGATAGCCGCTCTCGAAGTGGTTGCCTGATTCCTCGAAGGTGGCGCGGCGTTCCTCGTCCACCAGCCACGACAGCGGCTCGGGAAACTCCGAGTGCGGATAGTCGGCAGCGGGCCGGCGCTCGGCCTCGATGAACAGCGCCCAGCCCGACCCCATGCGACGCAGCGCGTTGTTCAACCGCGCCGACGTGGCGATCAGCTCGCCTTGCGTCGCGCTGTCGAGGTCAGGCCCACGAAACCGGGCCGTGCGCTGGAAACTGCCGTCCTTGTTCAAGACGATGCCCGGCGCGACCAACCCGGCCCAGGGCAGCCAGTCGGCGAGCAGCGCCGGGCGCTGGCGGTATTCGGCGAGGTTCAGCATCGCGGCGTCCTCCCCTCACACGTCCAGCAGCGGGCGATGCTTGATGTGTCGCGCAAAGACCTGCATGAACTGCGGATCGACGCGTGCTCCCCACACCGCCAGCGAATGGCCGACGATCCAGAGCACGGCACCGGGAATCCAGAGTTGCAGGCCCAGCCCCACAGCGGCAGCCAGCGTGCCGTTGGCAATCGCCACGGTGCGCGGCGCACCGCCCAGCAAGATCGGCTCGGTGAGCGAGCGGTGCAAAGGCACCTCGAACCCGGCCGCGAAGGTATCCGGGGCGCTCATACGACAGCCCCGCCGGAGAAGCTGAAGAACGACAGGAAGAAGCTCGAAGCCGCGAATGCGATGGTCAGACCGAACACGATCTGGATCAGCTTGCGGAAGCCGCCCGACGTGTCGCCGAAGGCGAGCGCGAGGCCGGTGGCGATGATGATGATGACCGCGACGATGCGCGCCACCGGCCCCTGGATGGATTCAAGGATGGATTGCAGCGGGCCTTCCCACGGCATCGAGGAACCGGCGGCCTGCGCGGTTCCGGCCAGGAACAGCAGCAGCGCGGCCAGCAGCAGCCCTTGCGCCGCAGGGCGGGCCAGACTGCGCAACCGCGCGAAGCCGGACAGCTCGGCCAGGTGGGAAGGCGGATTTACGGAAACACGGAAAGCATGGGCGTGTGTCATGGCAGTTCTCCAAGAGAGTCAGGGGACAGGGATGTCGCCGCAGCAGGTGCGGCATTGGGGATCGGCAGCAGCTCGGGGAACGGCGTTTCCAGGGCATCCGCCAGTTGGTAGCCCACGCCGTCGAAGCCGACGACGCGGGCAATGCTCTCGATGCGGCGCTTGCGCCCGCGCCCGGCGATGTGGATCACCACGTTGACCGCCTCGGCGATCAGCGCACGCGGCGGGTTCACCGCCACTTCGAGAATCAGTTGCTCCAGGCGCAGCAGCGCGCCGAGCGCGGAGCCGGCATGGATCGTGGCGATGCCGCCGGGGTGGCCCGTGCCCCACACCTTGATGAGATCCAGTGCCTCGGCGCCGCGCACCTCGCCGACGACGACACGATCCGGGCGCAGGCGCATGGACGAACGCACCAGCTCCGTCATGGACACCACGCCTGCGCGCGTGCGCAGCGGTACGTGGTCGCGAGCCGCGCATTGCAGCTCCACCGTGTCTTCGAGCACCAGCACGCGGTCGCCCGTGGCGGCGATCTCCGCGAGCAAGGCATTGGCGAGCGTGGTCTTGCCGCTGCTGGTGGCGCCGGCGATCAAGACGTTCTGCCGCTCGCGCACCGCGCGAACGAGAAAGCCCGCCTGGGCGCTGGTCATCATGCCGTCGATGACGTATCGCTCCAGCGGGATCACGCCGATGGCGCGCTTGCGCAACGCGAAGGCCGGCCCCGGTGAGGCGGGCGGCAAGATGCCCTCGAAGCGTTCGCCCGTTTCGGGCAACTCGGCCGACAGCAGTGGTTGGCCGCGATGCACCTCCGCGCCGACGTGGGCGGCCACGAGGCGGATGATTCGCTCGCCGTCCGCTTCGGACAGCTCCACGCCCATCGGCGCGCGGCCCGACGACAGCCGATCTACCCAAAGGGTGCGATCGGGGTTGAGCATGATTTCCACCACGTCCGGGTCTTCGAGCGCGGTGGCGATCAGCGGCCCCATCGCTGTGCGCAGCATCTGGATGCGACGGTCGAGCGACGTGGCGCTCATGGACTGCGGAGCGGCGCTCATGACGCACGCTCCTGCGCTTGCGCGGCTGCCGCCGCGTCCTCCATCCGCATCGGGTCGGGATGCAGTTCTTCCACCACGTCGCGCACCAGGCTGCGCCCGCGCAGCAGGTGGCGGCCCAACTGTTCAACGAACTGCTCGAAGCGCGCCTTGCCCTGGGCGCGGGCGGCCTCTTGGTGAGCCTCGGGGACTGGTGTGCTGACCGTGAGGTAGTAGCGGATGAACAGCGCCAGCGTCTCGATCTGGATGTTCTGGTCGCGCTCCAGGCGCTCGGCTTGGCGCGACAGGCGATCAAGGCGCTTGGCGACTGCCGCCTCGCGCTGGTCTGCTGCGTCCGGCGACAACCAGGACGCCAAAGCAGCGGCTACGATGCTGGACTTGGATACGCCTTTCTTGGCGGCCAGCTCGTCCAGGCGCTTGGCGTGCTCCGGCTGGATGAACAGGTTGAGGCGGTAGTGGCTCATAGCTCGATTCCGTCGTTGGGGTCGAGGGAAGCCAGCCGGGCCGTGCGCTGCATGGCCGGATCAAGCTGGCGAGGAAGGGGAAGCGGCAGGTCGTCGTCGTCATCGAGCAGCGCGAGGTCGGCCGCAGGCGCGGCCAGGTCGGGGTCATAGGCGACGGTTTCCGAGAGTTCGGGCTGACGGCGTGGGCCGCCGTCGTCGGTCGATGCGCCGAAGCCTTCGGCGGTATCGGTCACAGGCGCGGCTGGCACGACCGGAATCGCCAACCCGCTCCAGTCGTCGGGGCGCAGCGGCGGCGCGTCGGCGTACTGCCCATCCGCCAGCGTGGGCGGCGGCAGCACGCGCTGCTTGAAATTGCTGTCCGCGTAGTAGCGCAGCTTCCTGGCCTTGATCGGCGCCACGCTGGACACCATCACTACTGCCTCGTCGGGCGGAAGCTGCATCACCTCGCCGGGCGTCAGCAGCGGGCGCGCTGTTTCTTGGCGCGACACCATCAGATGCCCGAGCCACGGCGCGAGCCGGTGGCCAGCGTAGTTGCGCTGCGCGCGCAACTCGGTGGCCGTACCCAGCGTCTCGGAAATGCGCTTGGCGGTGCGTTCGTCGTTCGTCGCAAACGTCACGCGGACGTGGCAGTTATCGAGGATGGAATGGTTCTGCCCATACGCCTTGTCGATCTGGTTGAGCGACTGCGCGATGAGGAAGCTGCGGATGCCGTAGCCGGCCATGAAGGCCAGCGCCGTCTCGAAGAAATCCAGGCGCCCCAGCGCCGGGAACTCATCGAGCATCAGCAGCAGCTTGTGGCGGCGCGCGATGCCATCGGAGCCATCGAGCGATTCGGTAAGGCGTCGCCCGATCTGGTTGAGGATCAGGCGGATAAGCGGCTTCGTCCGCGAAATGTCCGAAGGCGGCACCACCAGATACAGCGACACCGGATGCCCGGCCGCGATCAGGTCTGCGATGCGCCAGTCGCAGCGCGATGTGACTTCGGCCACGGTCGGATCGCGGTACAGGCCGAGGAACGACATGGCCGTGGACAGCACGCCCGAGCGTTCGTTGTCGCTCTTGTTGAGGACTTCACGCGCCGCCGATGCGACGACCGGATGCGGCCCATCGCCGAGGTGCGGCGTGGTCATCATCCGGTGCAAGGTCAGCTCGAACGGGCTGGCCGGGTCGGACAGAAAGTTGGCGACGCCGCGCAGCGTCTTGTCTTCGCCCGCGTAGAGGACATGCAGGATGGCCCCGACCAGCAGCGCGTGCGAGGTCTTTTCCCAATGGTTGCGCTTCTCCAGCGCGCCTTCGGGATCGACCAGAATGTCCGCGATGTTCTGCACGTCGCGCACTTCATGCGCGCCGCGCCGAACCTCCAGCAGCGGGTTGTAGGCCGCTGACTTCGCATCGGTCGGGTTGAACAGCAGGCAATGCGAGAAGCGCGAGCGCCAGCCGGCGGTGATCTGCCAGTTTTCGCCCTTGATGTCGTGGATGACGGCCGACGCGGGCCAGGACAGCAGCGTCGGCACCACCAGACCGACACCTTTGCCCGAGCGCGTGGGCGCGAAGGTCAGGACGTGTTCCGGGCCTTCGTGGCGCAGGTACTGGCGGCCGTGCTGGCCGAGGAAAACGCCGGCCGGTTGCGTCAGGCCCGCCTTGTGAATGTCATCCGCGTTCGCCCAGCGGGCCGAGCCGTAAGTCGTGACCAGGCGCGACTGCCGCGATCGCCAGATCGACATGCCGATGGCGACGACCACCGCCAATAACCCACTGCCGCCCGCGATGGCGCCGCCGGTATCGAACACGCGCGGCGCGTAAGCATCGAAAACGAACCACCACTCAAACAACTTCCACGGGTGGTAGATCGGCGTGCCAAGAAAATCGAACCAGGGCGAGCCAAGGCGTACTTGATAGCCAAGGGCGGCTGCTGTCCATTGTGTGGCGCCCCACACGCCGGCGATCAAGATGCCGAATACCACGGCAATCTGACCGAACAGCACGTTCGTCCCTTGCATGACCTGGCCTCCGATTTCTCCTGCGCTGATTCCTCATGGAAGAAGCGGCACAAGGGCGTGCCGCAGGCGTCAGGATCGGTGCCGGGTCAGTGCCGGTCAAAGACCGTTTAGAGCAGAAAGGTCGAGGAAAAAGAAAGAATGAGTGCGGTGGCGAGCCAAAGAAAAACGCCGCAAGCGCGGGCGCATTGCGGCGTGTCGAGAAAAAAGTGAAGGCGAATCGGCGAACGGCCAACAATCAGAACTTTGGCGACTCTTTCGGCGGTGTGTAGGGCGTTTCTCCGTCGCCATAGAACCGTTTGCGCGTGGCTTCTGCTACCCGGTTGCACAGCACGTCGCCCAGCTTGGAGCGGTCGGTCTTGCATTGCTGGCGCAGTTCCTTGAGCCGGTCGGGGTTGGCCGCCAGTTCTTCCACCGTCGGAATGCTTGCCTCCGAATCGGCAGCTTTCTGAGGTGCCTCTGATTGGCCGCAAGCGGCCAAGGTAGTCACCAGCAAGAACGGAATGATCTTCTTCATGGCATCAATTCCTCCGGGGGATCAGGGTTGCGGCCTCGTATGGGCCTGGGAGTTTCCGGCAGTTCGATGGCCTGTACGCGCTCAATGAACCGTGTCAGTTCGTCGGACGGATCACCGTCAAGACGAAGCAAGTAGGTCGTAAGCGGCGGAACGCGCGACGCCAGCGGCCGGGCCACGACACCTAGCTCACGGCTGGTGGCAATGTGTGCAGCGCCCGCCAACCCGAGCGCGAAGCCGGCCGATACCAGTGCCATCATCAGATCGCACGTGGCAACTCGTTCTGCGATGAGCGGCTCCATGTCAGCACGACGCAGCACTCGTTCAACGTGCTTGGCATGGCCTTCACACACTTGCGGATCGCACAGGACCAGCGGATAGCGCAGCAACTCGTCCAAGGGAATGCGCTTGTGGGCCAGCAGCGGATGGCGGGCGGGAACCGCCACCATGAGCGCATCGCTCCAAGCGGGCACGGCGACGATGCCATCGCCTACTTCGTCGGATTGGGCAAACCCCACGTCGTACAGATCATCATGAAGCCCTTTGATCTGCTGTGATAACGGCACCTCGAAGAAGCGAATTTCGACCTCGGGTTCTTCCTGACGACACAACGCCAGTAAGGCCGGCAAGCGCGACGGCGTGATGCCATCCGACATGGCCACACGTAATTGCCCATGAAAGCCATTAGCCGCCGCTTTCACGCTGTCACGCGCTTGTTCCAGGGCAGCGAACACACGACGCACATGCTCCAAGAACAATGTTCCGGCATGGGTTAGCCGCGTGCTGCGCGTGGTACGGGCAAACAGCGCCACGCCGAGTTCTTCTTCCAGTTCCTTGATGGCCCGCGACAGCGGCGATTGTTCAATATGCAGCTTCTCCGCTGCGCGAGCGAAGCGGAGTTCTTCGGCCACAGCCAGAAAGTATCGAAGGTGACGAAGCTCCATAGTGATTCATATCCCGTGTCGCGCAGAGAAGCCGAATCAATCTTTTCCTTGGATGTCGCTTGATCCTGCCTTGAAATCCTTCACGAATTGATATAGCTGCGGCAGGAACGAAGACAGAAGCGGGTCATCCTTGTTTGCCAAGATGGCTCCACCAAATAACTTCAACCCAACTCCAAAAGCAGCGGCTTCCGCCTGGCTACTGAAATCACCTCTGCTGCGAATCCACGTCACGACAGAGATGATGTCGTCATGATTTCCAACCTCAAACTGTAGAGGCTTGCGATCGGTGGGAACGCCATGTGAATCAGTCAATTGCTCCAGAGTTACGCGATAACGGTATTGCCTCATTTGCATGGGTCCTCACGTTGGGCTAATGACGCTATTCACCGATGCGGATCTTCGGCGTCACGGACATGCCGACGCGCAGGTTTGCAGCGTCAAGCTGGTCGGGGTCGATGCGAATGCGCACAGGCAGGCGCTGGACGATCTTGGTGAAGTTGCCCGTGGCGTTGTGTGGCGCGACAGCCGAATAGCTGACGCCACTGGCCGGCCCCAGGCTTTCCACGGTTCCCTTCAGTACGGCACCCGGCAAGGCGTCCACCTTGATGTCCACCGATTGTCCGGCCCGTACACGCGCCAACTGCGTCTCGCGGAAGTTGGCCGTGATATAGAGGGCATCGAGTGGAATCACCGCCAGCAACGGCTTGCCAGCATTCACGAATGCGCCGACACGTACCGACTTCTGGCCGATCATGCCGTTGATGGGCGCGGTGATTTGGGTATAGGAAAGCTTCAACTCCGCAGCCGCCTGTGCGGCCTGCGCTTGAGAAAGCGCAGCCTTGGCCTTTTCAAGATCGGCTTTCAGGATGTCCGTTTGCTGCCGCGCCGCTTGCAGGCCCGCGCGGTTCTTGTCCCGGCTGGCCAGCCGAATGGCCAACTGCGCTTCGGCCTGTTGTTGTGCCTGGATCGAACCAGATCCATCGGCTGCCAAGTTGCGATAGCGTTTTTGGTTGGCCTCTGCCAGTTTGAGTTCGGCATCGTCCACCGCAACGGCTGCCTGCGCTTGGCGGATCGCGGTTTCTTGCTGCGCCACACGCGCGGCAAGCCCCGCGACGCTGGCCTCGGCGGCGGCGACTTGTGCCTTTGCCGCATCCACCGCAACGATGAAATCCCGGTCGTCGATGGCTGCGAGCAAATCCCCTGCCTTCACTGGCTGGTTTTCTTCGACCAGTACCTTGCCGATCACTCCCGACACCTGGGGCGCGACGAGGGTGAAATCAGCCTGTACATAGGCGTCGTCCGTGGATTGGGTCGATGCGCTGGACTCGGGACGATTCAGATAAATGACACAGCCCGCTGCGACTGCGAGCAGCAGCACGGCACTGGTGATCTTGGCTTTCTTCGGCATTGCCATGGTGAAACTATCCTTGGGACGACGACGGTGTGGAATGAGAAGCGGGGGCCTGCAAGTCGGGCGCGGGAATGTAGGTCAGCCGCAGTACGAAGGGAACCATCACCAGCGCCAGAACGCCCAGCACGCGATAGGCATCCGCGACCGACAGCACCAGTGCCTGTTGGCCGATGATTCCCATCAGTTGAGCGGGCTCCGGGGCAAGCGGAACGGAGTTGCCTACCAACGCGGCGTGGTCCAGCAGCATTTCCGCGTGGAACCGCTGCCTCACGGTCACGAGTTGCCCAACCACCGCGCCCCCGAATACCGACCCCAGGGCGCGCAGCGTGTTGATGTTCCCCGACACATACGGGCCTTCGCTGGGGTGTACGACACTGGTACACAGGAACAGCAGCGAGACGACAGCCATGGGCTGGCCAAAGGCTTGCAGCGTCTGCGTCATCACGAACTGGTCACGGTTCCAGTCGGAAGTCAGTTGCGCGCCGGAGAAACACGCCAGGGCGATCAGCAGCAGGCCGCCTGCGAACACGAATCGGGCATCGACCCATTTCCGGTATAGGAACAGCGCTACCACTGAACCCAGGACCAGTTGAGGCAGCGCGACGATCAGGCCGATCGGTGCCATCTGAAGCGGCCGGTAGCTCTGGAGCGGCCCAAGATAGGTCATCGGCAACATCACGCCAGAGTTCAGCACGACAAGAAGGCAGATGAACAAGGTGAAGCCCAACGCCAGGTTGCGGCGACTGAGCATCTGCAATTTGATGAACGGCGCCGGGTGATACCACTCCGTCAGCAGATAGGCCCCTAGCAGAGTCAGCCCGGCCGCCAACGAGACGACGATGAGGGGGGAGTTGAACCAGTCCAGCCGCACGCCCTGATCCAAGGCGACGGTAATCAGGGCAAATGCCGGCACGCCGAAAGCCAGGCCGGGCCAGTTGGCCTGCGGGAAGCGGTCTGTCTGGATCGGGTCTTTCGGCAGGCCCCATCCGATCAACAAGGCGGCAATGGCCGCGAGCGGAAGTATCTGCCAGTACACCCAGCGCCAATCGAACAGGCCGTCCGTCCAATGACCCGCCAGCCAGATCGAAAGGTTCGGCGCGAAAGTGGCCGTAAGCGCATACAGCGCCAGTCCGTGCAGCCGTATGTGGGGCGGCAGGAACTTCAACGCCGCCATCATCAACACGGGAATCATCGTGCCGCTGGCGATGCCTTGCAGGAAACGCATGGCCAGCAGCAGATCGAGGTCATGGATGAAGGGAATGCACACCGCCAGCAAAGTGCATGTGCCGATCATCCATAGCTCGAAGCGGCGCACCGAAAGCGTGATGGCGAACCATGCCGAGAAAGGCATCGCGATCACTTCGCCCGCGCTATAGACGGTCGTGAGCCAGGAGGCATCGTCCAGGCCGAAGCCCAGCGCGCCACGCACGTCCGCCAGTGCCAACGCACCCACGCGGTTGTTCAGTCCGGCCATCATGGCCGCGATGAGGATGCCGACCAACCCGGCAATCGCCCGCTTCGGCGGGGCTGCCGCAGCAGCAGGTGCGGGTGGCGCCGCTGTCGGCTGCAACGCTGCGGCACTCATTGGTCAACCTTTGATTGCAAGCTGGCCGGCGATGTGGTGGTCGTCAGAGGTGCATCGCCACCGGCCTGTCGCCCGGATGTGAGTGCATCAGGGTCCCAGCCACCGCCCAGCGACTTGTAGAGATTGACCAGGGTGAGCGCGGCGTTGGTGGCGCTGGCATTGAGGCTGGTCTGGCTGGCGAGGACGCCGCGCTGCGCGGCCAGGACATTCAAGTAGTCGGCAGCGCCTTCCTGATAGCCGCGCTCGGCAGCATGCAGCGCCTGCTTGTTCTGCTCATACGAGACCCGCAATTCGGCATGGCTGTTCTGCTGAGCGGCCCAAGCGTCCAGAGCGTTGTCCACTTCATGCCAGGCTTGCAGTACCGTCTGCCGGTAGGCGATGGCGGCTGTTCTTTGCCGTGCCTCGTTCAGCGCCACGCGCTGCTTCAGCCGACCGCCTTGGAAGATGGGGAGATAGACCGTCGGGCCGACGGAGAAGAACCGGGAATCCCAACTGTCGAGGTCGTTGAACTCGAAGGCTTCGACGCCGACTCTTCCCCGCAGGCCGATCCGCGGGTAGAAATCGGCTTTGGCGACGCCGATGGCCGCCGTTGCAGCATGGAGTTGGGCTTCGGCGCGCTGTATGTCCGGCCGCCTGTGCGCCAATTCGGAGGGCAAGCCCACCGGCACATTGGAAGGAAGCGAAGGTAAGGGCATCGCTTCAAGCAACTGCGCATCGAGGGCGCGCGGCTCCTCACCCAGCAGCAGTGCCAAGGCGTTCATCAGCGTGTTGCGGCGCTGGACCAGTTCGGGCACCAGCGCCTCGACCGTTGCCAATTGCGCGCGCGCCGAAGAGGTTTCAAAGCGCGTGGCGACACCATTGCGCTCACGGCTTTCTGCAAGGCGGAGAGTGCGATCGGCGACCTCCAGGTTCTGCCGGGTGATGTCCAGTTGCGCTTGCGCACCGCGCAACTGGAGATAGGCGCGGGCCACCTCGGCGGACAAGGCCACCCGTGCCGCCTCGCGCTCATACACCGTGGCCTCGAAGGCAGCCGCGGCGCCTTCACGCGATCGCCGCGCACGGCCCCATAGATCGAGTTCCCAACTGGCTTCGAATCCCAACTGCCAGAAATCGCTCGCGCTCGTCGGTGCGCCCAGCGCGGCAAACTTGCCGTGCTCGCTGATCGTCTCGCGGGAATAGCCCGCCGAGACGCCCACGCTGGGCAGCAGCAGCGAGGAGGCAATCCCCAACTGCGCTCGGCTTTGCTCGATGCGTTCGGAGGCGATCTGCAAGTTGAGGTTGCCCGCCTGCGCACGGGATTGCAGACCCGCTAGCACGGGGTCGTTGAACAAGGTCCACCACGAAGATGGGAAGTTCGCAGCGGATGTTTCATTCGGTTGCGCGTAGTCCGCCCTGGGCGACAGTTGAACGGTCGCAAGCCTGTCGTCGGGTTTCACGAAGTCAGGACCAACCGCGCAGCCGACCAGTGAGATCGTGCAGAGCGCCGTGCCTGCTTGTCGCAGCAGTTGTGAGAGCAGCGGTTGTGACGTCATGAAGGTTCACCAAGTATATGAGTTGTACCGAACCGCTCGGTTTGATATCGAGGCAAAAATCAGGCCGCCGCCTCACAGAAAATTTCGGGCATCCACATAAATGCGAATACTCTATGAGACGGCTGACCAAGTTGATACGTACCGAGCGGTTTGGTACTATACCGAATCTAGGCCATTGTGTCAAAAACTTCACCCCAAGCAGATGCGACGCACCAACCAAGTCATGACCACCCAGCCGCCGAGCAGTGACGAGCTGAACACCAAGGCTCTCACCGTCCTGCGCGCTGCGCGCAACGTCTTCCTGACCCATGGGTTCAGCGCGACAACCGACATGATCCAGCGTGAGGCCGGCGTGTCCAAGTCCACCGTTTACGCGCACTACGCAAACAAGGAAGCACTCTTCGTCGCGGTGATCGAAGCCGAATGTGCTGCGTTCACGAACACGGTGCGTGGCATCGGATTCCGTCCGGGGAAGCTAAGAGAGACGTTGACCATGTTGGCTCGGGCCTACTTGGACATCGTGCTCTCGCCGGGCGGGCTGGCTGTCTTCCGCGTCGTGATCGCCGAAGGCCCGCGCTTTCCGAAGCTCGCACGGACGTTCTATCTGGCCGGCCCGCAGGTGATGACGACGATGGTGTCCGAACAACTGGCCAGAGCGGCAGCGTCCGGCGAAGTCGATCTTGGAGAAATTGGCCGTGACACTGCCGCGAGCCTGTTCATCAACTTGGTTCGCGGCGAACCCCAGCTTCAGTGCCTGACTCATCCGGATGCCGCACCTTCCTCGGCGCAGATTGACCAGTGGGCGAACGCAGCCGTGGTGACATTCATGCGTGCCTATGGTTGCGGTGAGGAAGCGCCCAGTAGACGCTCCCGATCATGATGCCGAATGGGGCAACCGGCACGGAGAAATCAGACGTTGCCCTTAGGGTGATGGCGCTTTCTACGGCCATCACGCGGCTTTTCACAGCAAGGAATCAAGTGCTGAATCGCGTGGCTGCTCCGTTTGGTTTGACCGCTGTGCAGGTGATGGCGCTACACCAGATGTCGGTCACTCCAGCATGTACGCCTAGCACTTTGGCTCGTAGCCTGGCAGTCGATTCTGCCTCGGTTACTAGGCTATTAGACCGTCTTGAGAATAAGGGCATGATCCAAAGAACGGCGCAAGAGCGTTTGGATCGCACGCATGACCGCAGAGTTATCGAAATTGTTCTGACTGAACGTGGAAACAACGCGATACGTGAGTTGAAATCACATTGGCACTGCGCGCTCTCGGAATTGACGGAGGTTTGCAAACAAAGCGAAATACATGAGTTAGCACTAGCTGATTGACAGCCCGCGCTGCCGCCCCATCTCCCACGACACGCCACCACCGCGCACCGTTGCGGCAATCTGCTGTCCCAGCCGTTGCTCGATCACGGGCTTCCACGGTACCAGGCTGAACCCCATGCCATCGTCCAGCATCGCGTAGCGTCCACTGGCGAGCATGACGCTGCGCCGGTAGATGCCGGCCACGCGCTGACCGTCGCCCACAGGCCGGTGTTCCAGGCCGGTTTCGGCCGCAATGCCCTTGGCGGCCTGCGCCAGCTCCCGATTGCGCAGCGTGCCCAACAGGTTCCGGGCTAGGATTACGCGCTGCCCGCGCCGCTCGACCAGCCCCTGTTCGGCCAGGAAGTCGGCGCGCTGCTGCATCGCCTGTTTGGCCTCGCTGCCGAAGCCCAGGTCGCCCAGGCCAGAGCCGCCGCCGATCAGTTGCTGGTCGAGCCAGGTGGCACCTATCACGCGGGCCTGCCGCTCAATCGGCAGGTGCGATTTCAGCTCCACGGCCACACCGCCTAGGCGCTGCGCGTCGTACTGGCGGCCACGCTCGGGCAGATCGTCCGGCACTTTCCATAGCCCCTCGGCCACGCGCTCCACGATGCCCGCCCGGCGCAGGGCTTCCAGGCGCCGGACGTGGGCTGCTACGACTTCGTGCGGGTCGCGGCCCGGCACGGCCTGACCCTGCGCCACGGCCAAGTGATGGTCGGCACGGTAGAGGCCATCACTCGCCAGCGCGGCGATGTTCTTGTCGGCCGCGCGCACGTCGGCCGATCCCTTCACTTCCACCACGGCGCCGATCGGATAGTTCGCCAGCTCGTCGCGGGCGTTCAGCGCGACGTAGTGGGCCTTGCCGTCCACGCCGTCGATGACCAGATAGCCCCGGTCGCGCAGCTCGTCGGCCAGCCCCTTCGCGGCCACGCGGCCGAGGATGGTGCGGCCGTCGTCGCCCGGCTCGAATACCGCCAGCTCACGCGGCTCGCCGCGCATGGCCCGTTGCATGGTGCGGATGATGTCGCCACGCTCGCCCAGGGCGCGCAGGGTCTTTTCCGCGTCGGCATGGACAGCCCATGTGCCGGGCTGCATCTCGCCGGCCAGGCCCAGGCGCTGCAAGCGTTGCAGGCGGCCGATCAGCAACAGGCGCTGGCGTTGCAGCCGCGGTTCGTTGAAGCGTTCGATCTGCACTCGGCCGTCCTCGCCGGCCTCGCGTTGCAGGGTGCGATCCAGGCTCGTCCACCGCTCTTGTTCCACCTCGCGCTGCAAGGTCTGCTGGATTTCGAGCTCCGTGCGCGGCCCCAGCCATTCGGTCGCCAGCTCAGCAGCGCGATGGCGGAAGCCATCGGCGATGTAGTCGCCCGCGATGATGAGGTCTTTGCCGGTGTCGTCGCGCCCACGCACGACGATGTGCGTGTGCGGGTTGTCGGTGTTCCAGTGGTTGACGGCTACCCAATCGAGGCCCGTGCCCAGGTCGGCCTCCATGCGACCCATGAGGTGCCGCGTATAGGTGCGCAGGTCTTCCAGCTCCGCGCCATCCTCAGGCGAGAGGATGAAGCGGAAATGGTGCCGGTCGTCGGCGCAGCCCTCCGTGAAGACGTCGAGGTCGGCAGCATCGGTCTGTGGCCCGTAGGCTTGGCCATGCTCGCCTTCGCGGCCTACGCCATCGCGCTCGATGTAGCGAAGGTGCTTGGCGAGCGACTGCGGGCTGGCCTGGCGCTGATTGACCAGCAGCGTCTTGATGGTTACGCGCCGCGACATGGGAGTGAGCTTCGCGCCCGCGAAGCGCGCCGCCGTGTGGCCGCGCCCGAGGCGCGAGCCGGGCCGCTGGCCGGAGTGCTGTCCGTTGCCGCCAGTGCGAGGACGGCGCATCGCCGATTTGCCGCCGCTGGCCTTGCCCGCCTGCTTGAGCACCTTCGAGACGAAGCCCTGGCCCCGGTTCATCGGGGCCTTTGGAGGGTTCGGGCGGATACGGAAATCGTCGTCTCGGCGGTCACTCATGGCTGTGCTCCCTGCAAGCTCTGGCGTGTCCGGTCGTGCAAAGCACGCGGACACACCCGCATTGGCGCGGGCCTCGCGCCACAAGCGGCACGGCGGCGAAGCCGCTGTGTGCCGCGCCACCCCCATGTGCAGACTGGCTTTCGACGCGGCCCGGTGCCGCGTCCTTTTGTCTTGCCTTCCGCCTTTGCCCCTCGCTGGCGCTTCGGGCAGCGGTTGCCCGGCGGCGCTACTGCGCGAGCAGCCAGCGCGCCGGCGAACGCGGCGACGGCCATAGGCCGGGCGCATTCGAGGCAAGACGCCTGCACATGGGAAGGCAGCGCGAAGTGCAGCGCGGATGCGCTCGCACTGCACACGCGACGACATGCGGAAAGCCACCGGATCGGCACGCCCGATGGCACGATGAGATGCACGGCAACGTGCAGCGAATCGGCGGCCATCATGGGCGAGACTCCAGCCAGACCGGATGCGCGACGCTGATCACGGCGGATACGCTGACCGGCCCGAAATACCGGCTGTCGAACGATGCCGGGTTGGTCACGCTGAGCAGGAACAGTTCGCCGGAATTAAGGAGACGGCATTGCTGCCAGGATGGCAGCGGCCGGCCCCAACGGTCAGCGGGCAGCACGGTGGCCGAAGGCAGGCCGTCGATGCGGACGATGCGGCCAGTGATGCACACCTCCTGCGGAGCGACAGCGCCCACGCGCTTGAGCAGCGGCACGCGCGCCGGCAGGTAGCCGCGCTGCGCGGCCAGCGCGGCAGCCTCTGGCGGCAGCGTGGTCAGCACGATGCTGCCCACGGACAAAGGACGTGGCAGCGAGCCGGCACCGTGGTCCAGCGAATCGACGCGATACCAGCCGACCGCCACACTGTCGGACGGGTTGTAGATCAGGCGCGGCAGCGGATGCGCGAAGGACGCCCAACCCAGCGCAGCGAGGCCGCAGGCGGACAGGCCCGCCAGCACGATGCGGGTGCGCAAACGTGCGCGGGGTCGCGGGCGAGCACGCGATGCGGTGCTGGCAGTAGAAACGGCGGTCATGGCAGCGCCCTCCCGATCAGCCATGCGGCGTGCCGCTCGGCGGTGTATTCGGGCAGCGGCAGGCGCGCAGCGAGTCGGTTGGCGAGCGTGCGCCAGTACGCGGGCGAAGCACCGACAGGCGCGATGCCCAGCGCCTCGATAGCGTCGATGCACTCCAGCACGGCGCGCACCTGGTTCTCGCCCTCGGCGTGCAGCAGCAGGCGCGCGCCCGGCTGCACGCCGGGGATGCGCTGCGCCGCGTCGAGCGACGTGCAAGCCTGCATCACCATGAGCTGCCAGCGGATCGTGCCGTAGTCGTTGGCCTGCCAGCGGATGCGGCAGAACACCGCGCCCGGCAGGAACACGGCGCAGCGCCGCCAGCGGTCGAGCTGGTGCGTGCGCGCAGGTTCGCCGAAGCGCAGGTAGAGCTTGAAGCGTGGTTCGATGTAGGCCAGCGCCACGCGCGTCAGCGGCGCGCTGGCAGGCTGGCCGGAGGATGCTGCGAGCGCAGCCGTGGCCGCGCCAGCGGCAGGCGAAGCGGATGCGGTCATGTGGTGTTCTCCCTGCGGTGTTCTGGAAACTCCCGCTCCAGCAGGCCGCGCAGCAGGTCGGCCACGGTCACGCCTTGCGTGAAAGCCGAAACCTTGATGTGCGTCCGCATCGCGGGCGTGATGTCGAGGGTCAGGCGGGCCGTGTAGAGGTCGCCTTTGTTCAGCGCATCGGCGTCGCCTTGGCGAATCCACGCCTCGGCGTGCGGATTCGCGGGCGGACGCGCACCGATGCCGACGCGCTTTGCCGTGCGTTTGCTGTTCGGTGGCGGCTTTGCGGTCATGCCGGCCACCGCAGCAGTTCATCCACCAGCGCGGTGATTTCGCGGGCGGCGGCGCTGTCCGGCGCTGTCTCGCGTGCAAGCCGGCCAGCGGCCACGCTATCGGCAAACACGATGCGCTGATGCACTTCCGCGCGCAGCGCAGGCAGCGGCTGGTCGGCGAGCGCCTGGCGCGCTTCGCGCCCGATCACGGTGGTACTGACGCGCCGATTGATGACAAAGGCCGCGCGCAGCGCAGGCCGGAACACCTGCGCCTCGCGGATCAGCGCCACCATCTCGGCGCTGGCCCACAGGTCGTAGGGGCTGGGCTGTACCGGGATCAGCACGCGCTCGGCCGCCAGCAGCGCGGAGCGCGCCAAGGCGGCGATCCTGGGCGGGCCGTCGATGACGACATGATCGGCGCGGCGGGCCAGCTCCGGCGCTTCCTGATGCAGCGTTTCGCGTGCGAGGCCCACGGCGCTGAAAAGCCGTGGCAAGCCTTGCTGGCTTCTGCGCTGCGTCCAGTCCAGCGATGAGCCTTGCGGGTCGGCATCCAGCAGCACGACGTGCTGGCCGCGCATCGCCAGCTCGCCGGCGATGTGGGTGGCGAGCGTGGTCTTGCCGACGCCGCCTTTCTGGTTGAGCAAGGCGACGATCATGGCCTGGCCCTCCATGCTGGAAAGCCGGGCTTTTGCTGCTGCGCTTGTGGCCGTGTGGTGGTTGTCCACCGCAGCGGCGCTTCCCTACTAAAAGTTAGAGAAATTAAGTTAGGGAAGTTAGAGCGCGCGCAAGCCCAATGCTGGCGCGGGTTTGCGGACGATCGGCACGCCTGATAGCACGATAGTCCCACGCCTGATAGCACGATACCCCGCACGCCTGATAGCACGACACCATTCACAGGTTTTCCCGAAGTTATCCCCGTGCCGTCTGCGGCACGGGCCGGAACGTCAGCAGTTCCATGCCGTTGTCGGGCATCCGCTCGATGCCCAGGACGTAACCGGGCAGCGACTGCCGCGCGACGAGCGCGCGCAGATCGCAGGCGAAGTCGTAGGGCTTCGCGGTGCTGCCGGACTTCTGGTGCAGATAGCGAAAGTCGAACTGCCAGCCGTATGCCTGCTTGCCGCCGTGCTTGCGCACCAGGCGGTACAGCCACCGCTCGATGCCGCCGGTGAGCCGGAAATACGCCGGGTCGATGGTCAGCACCAGCGCGGCGTCGAGCACGCCGGCAAAGAACCAGTCCGGCAGGATCAGCTCGATGCCCAGCGGCGTGCCGCTGGCATCGGCCAGCTCCTTCCATTCGTTGATCCACGAGAAGCGGTGCAGGCGCCGCCCGGTCGTCTCGCGGATGGACGTGGCCACGGTGGTCGATTGCAGCCGATCGAGCGCGGCCTTGAGGCGCTGGTAGTCGCGCAGCGACTTGCCGCGCCCGATGAAGCGCAGGATCTCGTAGGGCGTCGCGCGCATCAGCCGCGACGGGCGCAGGCCCGCGTCCTTCGCTTCCACGATCTGCGAAGCCGCCCATATCAGCACGTCCGCATCCCAAATCGTGGCGATGCCGTGCTCCTGCGTGCCCTCTACGCAGATCGTCACGTTGCCCGCACGGAAGTCGATGGGCTTGACCCGCTTGGACTTGCCGAGCGAGAAGAACGGATAGGCCATCAAATCCTGGCTGTCGCGCGGCGCCATGTCGCCGGGCAAGGCGCGGAACAGGTCGAGCTGTTCGCGCTCCTGCAACGGTCGCTGCCGGGACGGCAGCGCGGTGCTGGACATGGCGATGGCCTGCCGCGCGCCGCCGATCAGCGCGCACGGCTGTCGGCCGAGTGGTGCTCGGCGTATTCGGGATCGGAGGTCGTCTCGAAACTGCGGTCGGCGGCCCAGGCATCGAGGTCGGCCACGGCGTACATGACGCGCCGGCCGAACTTGCGAAAGCGCGGGCCGCCGCCGATCACGCGCTGCTTTTCCAGCGTGCGCGGCGACAGGCGCAGGTACTCGGCGGCTTCGTCGTTGGTGAGATAGCGTTGGGGCTGTGCGGCAGCGGTCGAGACAGTGGCGGCAGGCCGCAAGGGAGCGAGACGCATGGTGTGAACCTCCATCGGTTGAAAGCGCCCGGTCACACAGCGCGACCGGATGGAGGCAGTCTCAGAAAACGCGGCCTTGCCGCTCAGGGCCGTTTTGCGTCGTCGTCAAGACGACCCTTCTCAAGCGGCGACAGTTGTGCTAAGCGGCGATAGCCGCCGCGCATCAACGCATCGCCGCGCCGCGTGAGGCGGCGCACCTTGGAGCGCAGGCCACCGTCGCTGTACCAATCGGCCACGGCGTCGGCACCGAACAGCCCTTCGCCGACCTCGCGCAAGGACGCGCCCGCCAGGGTCGCATCGAGCGCCTGTAGGGTGTGCAGCTCCAGCAGCGCCGCAGGCGGCGGCCTGGGCCGAGCCATTGGCGCCGGCGTGTCGGGCGCATGCGTGATGCCACGACCGCGATAGGCATAGGCCACCACCATGCCGTCTTCCAGGCCGGGCGCCAGCACGAAGCGCCGACAACGGCCGAGGCTTCGCGCAATCAGCGTCAGCCCCCTGCCGTCGTGCAGCAGTTGCTTATGGCCGGGGATGCGCCAGAAAGAGAAGAGCTCTGTATCCACGGGCGGATCGGCATCCGGGTAGAGCTGCACCACGGCATCGTGGCCGGGTACCCAGGCCGGATGCGCGTCGCGCGCATCCAGGGCCGGGTCTTCCAGCAGGCGCAGGCCCCAGCGCTGCGCCGCCTCCTGTGCCGCCCGCGGTCGGCGACGAAGGCGTTGCCAGTCGATCCGGTAATCAGGATGCCTGCGCAGGTACTCCCAGGCGAGCGCGAGCGTATCCAGCCAAAGGACATACAAGTACGCAGCGGTGGGATACCAATGCGCGACGTGGTGAGGATCGACCATGACGCCTCCTCCTGCGAACAGGAATCGCCGCCACGGCAGGACTACGCGCTACATCGCCATCGTCGAAACGTCATGGGTCAAGAAGGTGGATGGGGCTATCCGATTGGCTCCGATGTGTTGCGGTTGCCGCGGCGGCAGTGTCCCGATCATGGGACGCCGTACAGACCAAACTATCGCAGCCCGCGCTGGGCATCATGACTATTTGGATCAGACTGGAGCGGCTATGCCGCAAGAATCCCGATTGAGACCCGCCCGGCATGGCACCAGACTGAAAAAGTCACAGTAGGCCGAATTCAGTCCGGGATGGCTCCATCACGCTGGGCCAGCCGGGTGTACTCGGATAACGTGCGTGTGGGGCGGAAGTAGAGGTCACGCATCACAGGCTGCTGGCGCGGCCCGACGATGTCGGCCAGCTCGGACAGCTTGACGGTTCCCTGCGCCGGCATCCCGATTCCCAGGTCGATGAGCCCCCAGGCGGTATCACCATCGGCGGGATCGAGTGCTGCCAGCAGCCAGGTCACATTCGCGTCCGGCGTGAACAGCCGCACCACGGGCACCGGGTCGATGGCCTGGCCAGCGGCACGGGCCTCGCCGTTGGCGAGCAGTTGCGCGCGCTCCGGGGCGGTGGCGAGTAGCTGGGGCATGGTCGGCAATCCCACAAATCCAATGATGCACGGATGCGGTTTCACGCCCAAGCGCAGAACCGCCAAACCGGATTTACGCCTTCGTGCGCAAGCACGGATGCGCCTGCGTGGCATTGCTAGAACCCGCCGATGCGGATGTCCGTAAAGACGCAAAAACGTAGAACACCAAATGAACACTATAGATTGTAGCCCTATAGAGCGCAATAGGCTGTCATCTTGGTTTTTGAAGGAAAACCATAGGTGGCGGCAAGATATTCATTGGCGAAGGCATTGAAGACAGTCAGAAAGGCACGTGGGTTGAGCCAGGAAGCCTTCTCCGACGTGTCCAGCCGCACCTATATGAGTACCCTCGAACGCGACCTCAAAAGCCCAACCTTGAACAAGCTGGCCGAGCTGTGCGAGGTGATGGGGATCCACCCGCTCACGCTGCTGACGTTGGCCTACGCGGGCGACAGCCCGCACAAGGCCGACGAGCTGCTGGCGCAGGTGCGCCAAGAGTTTGAGGCGGTATTGGACTCAGATGGAGAACGAGAAAAGACATGACATATCGAAATGGAAACTACACCGCCTTTTACGTTGCGGAGCCATTCCATCCCAGCTCGCTAGGTGCTAATGCAACGAAGGATTTTCAGTATTACAACACCCTGCGGATGTGGAAAGGCGCTGATGCGACGTTCCCCTTCTTCGATTCGCACGAAAAAACTTACAGCGTCCGCGATGGCAGCGATTGGGAATACACCCTGAAGCCAAGACTCAGGGAGCGCCTTCGGAACTCGAAAAATATCATTCTTATCTTGAGTTCGATCACAACAAACTCTCGCGCCCTTCGGGAAGAAATCGACTACGGAATCAACGATCAAGGATTGCCCGTCATTGTCATCTACCCTGAATACTCCACGAAGGAAAGCCTGCTGATCAATGGATCACTAAAACAGGCCATTAAGAACCTTTGGGGAAATCTTCCTATGTTCCGGGATTCGATGAGCAAAGTGCCTACGCTTCACGTGCCCATGAATAAAGACCTTATAAAGCAGGCATTGAATAACGGCGACTTCATGGTAGCTAGCAAGGGAAATCCTGACTTTTATTGGTACGAACCGTAAGCACTTGACCTTCGAGAGAAGTGGCGAAATCTTATGGCAAAAGTTAGTTTTATTGACAAACGTGTCTTCAAGAAATTCCTTGAGATCACCGCTGTCGCCAGCGGCACGCTGTCTTTCGTGGTTATTTTTGTTGACATCCCTGCCAAGTGGAAGCTGACGGTCGGCTTGGCTTTTCTGGCACTACTGGCACTCACCTATCTGGCGATATGGCTCTGGTCGAACAACCTGAACAGCATTGAAATCAATGTTGAGGGCAGCGATGTCGCGATCAAAACTGGCGACATTTTCCAGCAGCCTGGATTGAAGGCAATCGCCTTCAATGAATATTTCGACACGCAGGTGGACAACAAGATAATTGGCGAGACTTCCCTCAACGGCGTTTTCATCCAGAAGCATCTCGGCGTCCCACTCTCCGAACTGGATCGCCACATCGAGGAATACGCTTTTGATAATAGCGAAATCCTGGATGAGAACGAGGCCAGGAAGCATGGAAAGAAGAAAAGATATCAGATAGGCACAATCTGCCTGTACAAGGACTACCTCCTGACCGCGTTCTCCAAGTTCGACGAGAACAACAAGGCGCTGCTGACAATGCCGGAGTACCTTGAGTTTCTCATCAATTTCTGGGACAAGGTAAACAACATCTACGCCCAGCAAAGCGTATCTACCACGATCTTCGGTTCGGGAATAACGCGGATCAAGGGACACAAAAACATCTCCGACGAGGATCTCCTGAAGATAATGCTGTGGACGTTCAGAATCAGCGAAATGCGATTCAAGTACCCCGCGAAGCTGACCATCGTGATTCACGAAGACAAGATTGACCAGATCAATCTTCTCGATATTAAATCCGCCAGGAACGGCGTGTAATCTCCAATAGGAGTTCGGGGCGAACCTGCTGCTCATGGGTGCTGTCTGGGCAGGTACTGCATCAGCAGCACAGCGCCCCGCCGCGTGGGCGGGACGCTGCGGCGGTCACGCCGCCTGGGGCTTGCTGCGCGACCAGATCAGATCGTGCGTGCCGCCCTCGCCTTCGATCAGGCGGGCATAGACCGTGGCCGGGAACGAAGGATCGTCGAGGGTCACGGAGATGTACTCCCGCCCGGCCTCGCTGGTCTTCTTCCACGCCGCGCCGATGTCGTGGCCGGCGGCCTGCAGGCGGAAGTCCGGGGCCTTCTCGTTGTCCCCCTTGTCGTTGGGCACCAGCTTGACCTTGACGTTGAGCGTCAGGGTGCGAAGCGTGCCGGTGAAGCCGTCTTTGTCGGTGGTGAAGGTGCCGATGTTGGCCATGATGGATCTCCTTTCGGTTGAACAAGGTTCGCGCCCATCGCGTCCTTGTTGTGATCCGGCCGGCGGGGGACGGGCGGGCTGCACCGCTTGCGGCCGCAACGCTGTGGAGGGCCGGGAGGCGAAAAGAATTTGTCCCGCGAGGAATCTGCGCAGCAGAGGGGAAATTGTTTTCGCCGGACGGTTGCAGCCACGAAGCCCGAGGCGCAGCCGCGCCACCGCCAGGATTCACAACGAGACAAGGATGCTTTGGGCCGAACCGCTCCGAAAGGAGATAGGGCCGGCTCGACATCCCCGCACGAATGCTTCTCCGGCTCGCACATTGACGCGGGCCAGGTCATTCCCCCAACGACAAGCGAGAACGCCCCTGCCGCACCTTGCGGCGCCGGTTTTGAGGCGTGGCGTGGAAGCTCCATAGCGATGCCGGGCGGGTTGTCCGTGAACCGTCCTTCGTGACGTGATGGGCAGGAACCGCCAGCGTCGAGGACGGTACGCATCCGCACAACCTGCCGGAGAAAGCGCCAGCGTGTTCACCAGCACCCCGTCCCCTCGCCGCGGGGCGCTGGTCGGGCCGATCCAGCGCAGCCGGTTCGGCCGCATCGAGGGGCGCCAAGCTGTGCGCGGCGGGGATAGCCCGCAGGGCTTTCCCCTGGAGGCAAGTAGAGCGCGCAGCGCCGCAGGCGCGAAGGCGTGAGGGATTGGAGCCGAATGGCCGTGACGACAAAGACGGCACGGGGCGCAGCCCGCAAAGCCCGGCGGTGCAAGGCACCGACACGCCCAGGAGCGTCGCAGCATCATTCTGCCATATGCGCAACAAATATATTTGGCGCACAAAACATCATTTTCATGCAAAAATATCGACCATCATGCACAACATAGCCAACTGAGGTGAATCATGACCTTCCGAGCAGATGAAGCAGCACGCGCCGGGTACGAGGAAGTGGAGAAGTACCTTGTCCCCCGTCCCCGGGACGCCGATGAGGCCCAGCGGGCGCGAAGCAGGAGGGCGCTAGAGGACATAGCTGACGGGCTGGGGCCAGTCGTTGACCGATACCCTTCGTGGCATCCGCTGGTGCGCAATCACGATAGCCGCCATCCCGTCACCGTCCCCAGCGATCGTTGCGGCTACAAGGGGCTGGATCACACGAGGTTCTTCGTCAACGGATTCATCACCTGCCCGTATGGTGATGGCCAAGAGGTTTTAGATTCCGTTCTGGCACTTCCCCGCCACCACGCGGCCTACATCACGGCGGAAAAGCTGGATGTGCAGTTCTACAACCCGCAGACGACGCCCATTCTGGTCAAGTGTCATTGGGAAGAACTTTTCCCAGACCACATGATTCCGCTGTCTGTCGCTGTCCCCCTGCTTCTGGAGAAGGAAGTCCCCTGCTGGACGTGGTCGCAAGTCGCCGAGACCTGGGAGTCGATGCGCTCGTATTTCCTGGGTGCGCCTCACGGTGCCCGGTCATCGCTGTTCGTAAGCCAGGAAACTGGACAAGGCATCAAAAAGGTCTGGGAGACGCTGATCTACACAGGGATGTTTGGCCCGATCAAGGTGTGATGGACGCAACGAGGCATCTCAAGTGATACGCCAACGCCGCCTGCGCATAAGCGTAGGCAGCGGCGTTCTCGTTCGGCTGTTGGCCTTGAACACCGGGCGCGGCCACTGCCGCGCCCGGATTTTTGCGCCCACCGCGCCCAGGACGGAGCGGCCTGGGCGCGGTGCTGATCGCGGCTATTCCTTCGTCTCGATGATCCACCACACGGCCCGCGCCAAGGCGCAGCCCGTGACGGGGTGAATGTCGGTGAGGTCGGCGTATGCCGTCCAGCCCGAGGGCGGACGATAGCCGCACACGTCGCCTTCGCCGTGCCAGCGGCGGGCGCGTACCGTGCCGGGGGCGTAGATCGCCGCCATGCGCGGGCGGCTGGTGGTGGTGTGGGTGGCGGTTCTCCTTCTAGCGAAGCGCCTCGGTCGGGGCCGGGGCGCTTCCCTTCGGCGCGGGTCAAGCGGCCAGCGCCTCGGCGGGTTCATCCGCCATTGCTTCTGCATCCTCCGGGGCGTCCTGCTCCGGGCCTTCTTCCTGCGCGCCTTGCTGCGTTGCCTGCTGCGGACCTGCGACCTTGAAGATGGCGGGCATCCACCCCGTGCCATCCGCCAGCCGTTCGGCTTCGCTGGCAATGTCGGCCTTCTTGAGCTTCGCCAGCCGGTTGACCTGCTCGGGCGCGTACTCGCCCACGGCATCCAGAATCACGGCCTTGGAAACGTGCTTGAAGTAGCCTTCTGCGGTTGGCTTCCACCATGCGGCCATATCGAGGCCCACGGCCTGCGCCAGTTCCTCGCCGCGTTGGTGCGTCGTGGCGCGGGGCGTCACCACGTCCACCGTTGCGGCAACGCATACCGCCAGCAGGCGTACCAGCTCGTCTTGCGGCTTCGCCAGCAGCACGGCGAACAGTTCGGCGCTGTCCTCCGGCAAGCCTTCACCGGCCACCTGTTGCAGTTCGCGCAGCGCCACGGCGGCAAGCGATTGCGGCCAGTCCAGGGCCATGCCTTCCAGTCGGTCTTGCACCGTGAGGCGCACGCCCAGCGGCAGATTGTGGCCGTAATGGCCCCCCTGCAAGACAGTCTGCACCATGCCATGCACCACGGCAGCCAGCGCCGCTTGCGGATGCCGGGCCACTTCGATTTGCAGCGCGGCGGTGCGATGGGCGCTCAACCGTTGCGCCAGCCGGTCGGACATGGCTGCGGTCTTGGGCTGACTGTCGTCGTCTCCGTCCTCGCCTTCGTCATCGTTATCGGCATCCTCGCCGCCGGAACCTTGCCGCAGCCGTTCCAGCGTGCGCAATGCCTTGGCCTCAGCCTCGCGCATCAGGCCGCGATGAATGACGGCCTCGCCATTACGGTCGATGGTGACGATGGCACCGGCTGCAGCCTTCACGTTCGAGCCGTAGCCTTGCAAACTATCTTCCAGCGCCTGCAACTGCTCGCCCAGGGCTTCGCCTTCCTCCTGCAAGGCGTCGGCCTTATCCTCGTCGTCGGCATCCATCGCCGCATCCACGGCTTCACCGATGGCCCGCATCTTCTCCTGCAGCCGCTCGATGCGCTGCGCCTCGCGCTTGGACGGCTCGCGCCGTTCCCTCGGTGCGCGCTGGAAGACGTGCAGGTCGGCATGGGTCACGCCCGGCGTGGCATCCACCCAGGCCCAGCCCTCGGCCTTCACCTCGGCGGCAATGCCCGCCAGCCGGTCTTGTGCCAGCTTGTCCAGCAGCGCGGAATCGATCAGATACACGCCCGCGTCACCTTCCGCGAACAGGTCACGGCGCACGCCACCGCCTGCGGCTTCGTAGGTATCCAGTCCCACGAATCGCACCAGCGGGTGCCGGTTCGCGTCAATCTCGCGCTCGGTGAGGCGTTCGCGCAAGTTGGACGGGTGCCGCTGCCAAGTCGGCGCATCGTAGAACGCGCTTTCCTGCGCGGCGTGGTCGTCGGTGATGGCAAGGGCCATCAATTGATCGAGTGTGACGGCATCGGCGCGATAGTCGGCCATCAGGCGCGGCGAGACGTTCGCCAGCTTCAAGCGGCGCTGCACCACCAGCGGCGTCACGCTGAAATCCGCCGCAATGTCCTCGATGGGCCGACCTTCGGCCACCAGCGCGGCGAACGCCTCGAACTGGTCTGCCGCGTGCATGGCTTCGCGCTGCACGTTCTCGGTGAGGCTGGCGGTACGGGCGGTGCCATCGGCTACCAGCAGGCAAGGCACCTCCCAATCTTTGGCGATGCGGTGCTTCTTTGCCAGTAGCTTGAGGGCTGCGAAGCGACGGCCACCTGCCACGACTTCGTAATGCTCGCCATCGGCGGCGGCGATTACGATCAGGTTTTGCAGCAAGCCCACGCGCTGAATGGACGCGGTCAGTTCGGGGATGGACATGCGCGGGGTCTTGCGCACGTTGCGCCCCGTGGGGCGCAGCACCAGCCGCGACAGGGGAACCAGAATCAGGTTCTTGCTCGGGTCGGCGGCTTCCAGCGGAATAGCGGCGGCGGTGTTGATGGCGCGGGCTTCGGTTTGGGTAATGGCGTTCATGGTGTATCTCCAATCGAATGAAACAAGGAATGGAGGGGAAACCGCCCCTCCGGCGGGGGACGGATCAGGCTTTGAGGGCGCGCATGCCATCGGCCAGCAGCCACAGGGCGCGGTTCAGACGGATGTTTTGGTCAATGCCCTGCACCGGGCGCGTGCTCTGCCTGCGGCCATTCGCGGCGCGGCCATGCAATCCGCCCTTGGTCAAGTTTTCCTGCGTGCGGTTGAACACGCTCCACAGGTCGGGGCGACGGTCGTCGAACCGGCGCGGCATCAGGATTTGCGATTCGGTGATGGGCGCAGGCTTGTCCGGGTCGTCGTACTTGAGGGACAGCGCGGCGCGGGCGAACACTTCGGATTCGCCATCGTCCAGCGTGATGCCGCGCATCAGGTCGCGCGATGCCTTCACCTGCTCGAAGCCGCCCAACACTTGATAAGCGCCTTCGATGACGTGTCCGGCCACGTCGCCTTTGTGGGGCACGCGCACATCGGCCACGGTGTCGCCGCAGACAAGGCCATTGCTGCAAACGAAACGGAACATCCCGGCCAGCATCTGATAGCTGCTCGTCCCGTCATGGGAATTCAGGAGGACGATTTCATTGGCTTCCGCGCCGTTGATCTGGCTGGCGTGGCGCAGGCGCAGCATGTGTTTCGTGTGCTCGCGCTTGCCTTCATCGCGCACGCGGGTCTGCGTCACCATGAAAGGCTGGAAGCCTTCTTTGCGCAGTTCGGTCAGCACGGCGGCGGTGGGGATGTAGCTGTACCGCTCGGAACGGCTCTCATGTGGGGCGTCCGCGAAGATGGACGGGGCCACGCGGCGGATTTGGTCATCGGACAGCGGGGAGTCGCTGCGCAGCGACGGGGAGCGGGAAGCGAAACGGGATGCGAGTTGCATGATCTTTCTCCTGACAAAAAAGGGGGTTGCTGTTCACACCGCACACCGGATTCCAAGATTCGGAGCCCAGCCTTTCGGCTGTTCGGTGCGGTCGGCACGAAGAACCCGGTTGGCCTCGTTGCCACCGTCTTTCCTGAGTTCATCGCCCGCGACGGTCAGGAGCGCGCGGACGGGGGCCGTCAAGGAAACAAGCGCAGGGTGGGTGCGGCCCGCAGGCGCAGCCGAGGACACGGCCCTGCGCGCCTTGACGGCACATGGCCGCGGGCTACAGTCGCGAGCAAGGTGATGGAGTCAGGGGAGACGGCTGAACAGGCAACGGCCATCCTGTGCGCCGACCGCATGGCAAGCGAAGCGCGCAGGCCCGGATCTGGAAGCCGGGCCGGAGACGTCAGCCGAGCGGAGCGAGGGAACGATGGAAGCCCGACATGGGGCGAGACGCCGCAGGTGGCTCGATGCGCAGCACGACAGCGCGACCGGCCATGTTTCTTGGCCGGGGACGCCCAGACTGCAATCCTCAACGAACACCACGCCCAGGACGGCCCTCATGCGCAAAGCATCGAGGAGCGGCCTCTGCTGCTGGAACTGCGATTGGTATATGGCCGATCCGGCGCATCCGGTTCGGCGGTCTTTGAGGGGCGCCAAGCCTGCGCGGCGGGGATAGGCCGCAGGGCTTTCCCCTGGAGGCAAGCGAAGCGCGGAGCGCCCCGTCAGGGGCGCGAAGGCTTCAGGCCGAGTCGTCAGGACGCAGGGTGGATACCGAAACCGGCATCCACGGCGAGCACGAGTTCAGCAGATAGCGCGCGCCGCGCGCGTACAGCCCCGAAGGTTCGGCAGGTCGGTAGAACCCGGTAACGCGGCGCCGGAACTGCAAGCCGGCATCGTTCGTGTAAATCACCGCGTCGCCGATCTTGAAGCGCAAAGGCTGGCCGTTCTCCGGCGCGAATGGCTTGAGTTCATCGTGCTGCGCTGTGATTTCAATGATGTAGTCGTGATGGCTGCTCATGGCATTGATTTCCTGTAACGGTTGAGAAAGTGCAAGGAGCGCCTTGCGGCGCTCCAAGGGCCGGGTCAAACGACGACCCGCCCAGCCAGGCGCGCATCGCGCGCATAGGCGCTCAAGCGCTTCTCGGCGCCGAACGACAGGTCACGCTCAATCGGCAGGCCCAGCCCACCGCGCACAGTCGCCAACTCGCCCAGGCTGACCCAGCCAAGTTCCTGCATCCCCAAGCCCAGGTCGCATAAGCCGAAGGCGTGATCGTGGTCGTCGGGATCAATCTCGGTCAGCAGCCAGGTCGCGCCGGCGTCCGGCGTGAAGAGCTTGACTACGGGCTCCGGATCGAAGTCCGGGTTTTGCAAGGATTCGCGGCCATTGGCCAGCAGCATCACGCGCTGCTCATCGGTGATGAGTGCGTTGTTCATGGTGAACTCCTGAAGATTGCCGGGCGGAATTGCCCGTCACCTCCGGGTCACGGCGCAGCGCAAGCGGTCAGGGGTCGAAGACGGCCGGAGGCCGCCAGCGTGCTTGCACGCGCAGCCCTTGACGGCGAGAACGCCGTGGCACGATGAAGGGAACAGCAAGACCGCCCCACCCCACCACCCACGCAGACCTGCCTTCGGCAAGTGCGCAGCACGCGCAGGCCCGCGAGGGCCGGAGTTGCACCGCTGGGCGGAGCAAAAAAAGGGGGCCGAAGCCCCCGTGGTCAGAGCAGGCCACATTCGGCGAATGACGTAGTGACTGCGCCACCCACGACGATGTGATCCAGCGTGCGCACGTCCACCAGCGCCAGGGCCTCCTTGAGGCGCTGGGTCAGGACCCTGTCGGCCTGGCTCGGCTCGGGACTCCCGCTCGGATGATTGTGCGAAAAGACCACCGCTGCCGCGTTGAGCCGCAGGGCCTCCTTCACCACCTCGCGCGGATACACCGATGCCTGGTCGATGGTGCCGCGGAACAGTTCCACATACTCGATCAGCCGATGCTGGCTGTCGAGGAACAGCGCCGCGAAGACTTCGTGCCCGAAGCTGGCCAGCTTGGTGCGCAGGTAGTCCTTGACCAGCGCCGGCGAAGTGAACAGCGTTCCGCGTGGGTTCTTCAGATCGATGACCTGGCGTGCCGCCGCCAGAATCTGGTCCGCCGACGCCTGCAGGTAACGGCCCTGCGCGTCACGCACCAGCAGCGAAGAATCGAGAGACAGAGAAAGTTGCGACATGATCGTGCTCCGGTTGCTCAGGCGGAATTGCCTGGAACCGGCCGCAACACGGCGCAGCGCAAGCCGTCACAGGGTCGAAGACGGCTACGGCCGCAAGCGCCAAAGGCGCGCAGCCCTTGACGGCGAGAACGCCGTGATACGGTGAAGGGAACAGCAAGACCGCCCTCCCCGCCCACGCTGACTGACTGGGCAAGCGGAGCGCGCAGGCCTGACCAGGCCGGAGGCGTCAGCGATGGACGCCCGTAGGGGCGAGATGCCAAGAGCGGCTCGATGCGAAGTACGACAGCGCGTCCCGTTCGGGGACGCCCTGAAATCGGGTATCTTTAGAGCCAACAGATTCCCGAATTGGGTCTCGCCCGGTCTGATAGTCAGAACACCGCAATTGCGAGGAAAGGCATGCCAGCGCTATATCAACTTGCCCTGCTCGGCACCCCAACGGCAGCTCAAATTTCCGAACTTGAGGAAGTTGTCGGAAAGGCTGTCGGCATGTTCAATTTGCGGTTGGGGCATGAGATTGGATGGGAGGTTTGTCCCGATGAATTCAATCCAGACCAACAGCGATCGTCTGCGGCGGCATTTTTCGGAGGTCATGAGCCTCCCCTTGCGAATGTGGCAAGGCTCCTGGCGCGAGGCATCCCGCTGCTCCCAGTCGCCTCTGACATCAATCGAGTCGGCGCAGAAATCCCCGCCTTGCTGCAACCGCTCAACTGCTTGGCATACACCGCTGGCGGGGCGCAACGTGTCGCAACTGCTTTGCTGGAATGTGCAGGGCTCCTTCCTCGACAGCGCCGGGTGTTCGTAAGCTATCGGCGGGGCGAGGCTAGGGAAGCTGCCTTGCAGTTGTTCGATGCGCTGTCTGCTCGGCTATTCGATGTGTTTCTCGATACACATGGCATTCCACCTGCTGAAGATTTTCAGACCATGCTATGGCATCGGCTTTGTGACTCGGATGTCCTGCTGATGCTCGACACCCCAGGATACTTTGAAAGCCGTTGGACGAGTGCGGAATTCGGCCGCGCTCTGGCCAAAGGCATCAGCGTCTTGCGGGTGGGGTGGCCGGATACAACGCCTTCTGCGCGTACGGCGACGGCCAGTCGGGCGGAACTGCTACCCGAAGAAGTCGATCCGGCGACCGGACGCATCGCAGACGGCGCGGTGGATCGCATCTGTCTTCAGTTGGAGGAAGTTCGCAGCCAGAGCCATGCGGTTCGCTCTGTCAATCTCGTGAGCAATCTGCGCAACGCTATTCAAACAATCGGCGGCCAAGTTGTCGGAGTGGGCGCCAACAGAGCTGTTTATGTCCAACTGCCGGATGGGCGGAATGTAGTTGTTTATCCAACAGTCGGAGTTCCCACGTCAACTACATTGCACGATGCGTCTACGAATTCACCGGAACAATCCGTTGCCGTTGTCTACGATCACGTAGGCCTGCATCCTAGGTGGCTGGGCCATCTGGACTGGCTGGGTCAGCACATTCACTCCGCCAGGTGGGTTAAAGCCAGCGAGGCGGGTTGGCAATTCGCTGACTGGGCGGCGTAGCCATGAGCGCAATATTCCTCTCGGCCAGCGTGCCACTTGTTGGACGTGGCACCTACCACGAAACTGCCAATCCATTTCTCATCCAATGTGCGGTGAGAGAACTGGTCATAGCAGTCATTCGCCAGCACAAGATCGTCTGGGGTGGGCATCCTGCGATTACCCCGATGATTTGGAGCATATGTGAAGACTTGGGCGTCGATTACTCGCAGTCTGTCGTCTTGTATCAGAGCACGTTCTTTGCAGATGTGTTCCCTGAAGAGAACAAGCATTTCCAGAATGTAGTTTTCACTGACGCTGTCCCCAATGACAAGGCGGCGAGCTTGCTTGTCATGCGTGAAAAGATGCTCTCGCGTGCGGACCTAAGCGCTGCTGTGTTTATTGGTGGAATGGATGGGGTAGAAACCGAGCATGAGCTTTTCAGGCGATTCCATCCTGCAGCCAAGGTGCTCCCGGTGTCCTCGCCGGGCGGAGCGGCGTTGAATCTAGCCAAGGACCATGGCTATTTCACCGGTGAAGCGCTCGTTGATGTGGACTTCGCTCAGCTCTTCCATACGCACCTGGCGGTGCCCTTGGCTGGCAAACCAAGTTAATTCATTTCTCGGCGCTGGCCTCTAGAACATCAACCGAGGATTGTTCATGCCACGGAAAGTCTTCTACAGCTTTCACTATCAGCGCGACAGTTGGCGCGCCTCCAAGATACGCAATATTGGCGTTGTAGAGGGCAACCCGTCAGCGACCGATAACAAATGGGAAGAGGTGAAGCGAGGCGGAGACGCCGCGATCAAGCGCTGGATCGACGACCAATTGCAAGGGCGGACTTGCACCATTGTTTTGATTGGCACGGAAACGGCAAATCGCCCCTGGATTCGATATGAGATCGAGCAATCATGGAACAGCGGAAAGGGGCTCTTGGGGATACGTATCCACAAACTGCTGGACCACAACCAGCAACCATCGGTGGCGGGGGAAAATCCATTCGATTCATTTACCTTGAATGACGGTAGAAAACTATCCACCGTCGCCCGCGTCTACGATCCGCCAGGGACCAGCAGTAGCGCGGTCTACACCTCTATCAGCAACAACTTGTCGAACTGGATCGAAGCAGCGATCGCCGCGCGCTAGAAGTCAGAGCACTTCGTCAAACAACGATCCGGTACTCATGGGGTACCCATAGAGTTCCGAGATTTGCGACTGGAATTGTGTCTGTCCACCGTAGCTGGGGTGCCTCACGCAAATCACCGGCACAGCATCTGTGATGCGATGAGCTGCAGCGGCGGCATCGTTGCCGATGGCGACGATGCGAGAAGGCTTCAGCAGGACAATGAGTTGCTGGAGCAGTTCTTCGCCTGCTCGCCTTTCTTGCGCGTTGTGCTGGCGGTTAGTAAACGGATCTCCGGATTCATGCGGATGAAGGGGAAAGACGTTCCAAAGGAAGATGCGAGCATCAATGTGTTCCAGCATGCCCCATATGACCGCCGCAGTTCGCTCGGCTACAGCGCTTCCTATCGTGGGCCGCTCTGCGACCAGATCGAGATTCCAGCGCTTAGCGTGCTGGCCCATGTGCACGTCATCAGTCAGGGCTAAACCAGTACGGCGCCCTCCGCGATATCCGAGATCCCTTCCGATCCAGATGGCATCTACAGACTCCTCGGTTGCACGACGCAGCATGGCGGAGAGTGCTGCAGCGCGGCGCCGTGGCGCATCGCGCCGATCATGGACTTCACATCGATCCGAATACGGATTGAAGCAGTCTTCGAATTGCAGCGAAGCAACTGCCTCAACGAATGGATGGATCTTCATTTTTCGGACTCAAGTGACATGTATTTGATGGTGCGTTGTTCTCGGTTTCCAATGATCCAGCCGCCTTGATTTGCCTTGAGCTGTCGGAAAACAGCATACCCTTCCAGGATAGCTTTTTCCCAGAGCTTCAGCGGGCATTTCTCTACTTCATAACCGCTCACAAACTCGCCGATGGTTTTGAGAATTCCGAGTGAGACTTTCTCCTGATTCTCGAAGAAATTCAGTTCTTTGGCTCTTGAAAAAATCCAGGCAGCAACTCCTTCCTCAACGACGATGGCTCGGCCACTGTCCTGCTCTTCATCGAATTTCGGATTGCTCTTCCGCTTGTGCCTGATCAATGCCCGCATCACGGGCGACCAGTGAAGGATCGCCGCGTTAGCAAAATGGAAAACGTCATGGAACCGGTAGCCATCGCGGTCGGCAATGTTGTCAGTCAAAGGGTCTCCAATGAACACTCCATTCCATTGGAGATAGCTTTTGCCACTACCTCGTTGGTTGACGCGGATTCTGAATTCTCTGGGCAACTGTTCCTCGATTCCAAATTTACTATCGAAATCAAGGTCAAGCAGATCATCTGCTTGTGGCTCCAAGAACGCACCGCGAGCTTTACGAAGGTTGGAGCGAGCCACTTCCGAAAATGCTAGCTCGGCCGCATGGATTGCATCCAAGTAAGCCCGTGCGAACGCGACCAATTCAGTGCGCGCAGGGGTACTTCCCAATAGCGCTGCGGCTGACTGCCCCAAACGTACAAGAGTAGTGTCTAACGATGCAGGCGCAGCAATAGGCACTGCGATATAGGCCATTGCACCTTCGGCGATATCACTTGCAGCACCAACATTCTTGAAATTTCCGTGATTGGCCGCTTCCCCGAAGATCTCATCGAGAGGAACATTCAAGCGCCTGCAGATTGCAGCCAGGTACCAAAGGGTGTCGCCAAATTCTTCTTCCGCAGCTTTCTTAAAGCCAGGGTATGCCGATTTGTCACGAACATGTTTTTTAACCGTGGCCATTATTCCGCCAACTTCTCCGTACAGTCCTTGGAGAACCGGATTGAAGTCGCTCGGATTGAGCACGTCCGTGGCTGCAATTTCTGCAGCGTAATCCGAAAGCAAGAGGGAGCCTTCCTTTTTCATCGGTCACCTGCGAAGCGTCAGCCATTCAAAGGGGGCGCCTTGGTAGCCGCTCACGGCCAAGCTGCGTATCCAATGCTCAAGATTCGCGACCAATTGCGCATCGTCAAAGGTGGTGAGACCTATTCCAGTTTTACATAGAGGACGTCCCTGCTGATCATGCAACTCATTGGGAAACTCAGGCCCCTCCCCCCCAAAATATACGAAATCGTTGCTGATCAAAACCCTGTTGACGCCCGTATCACGAGCAACGTGATCAGGGTTCAGAGAGCCATCAGGGCGGGAGTGGAACGAATCGCGCTGTTGCCAAGCAGCCCCAGCCGCAACTCTGAAATAAATGTTGTCCCCGCAACTTTGCTTCCGACTGCCATTGCGGTACGGCTTCTTGGATTCAAAACGCGGGTCTCGGCCGTACTCGTCAAATGTCATTGCCTCGGTGACCCGCATCGCATAGACCAGGTGCCCACCGCGTCGAACACTTTGATCATTGCTTCCGCTGCCAACCACCCAATCACCAATGTTGGCGCTTCTTCGGATGCTGGGTTTGCAAGTCGCGAGCGTGCAGTAGCTGTAAAAGGGGTTGGGCGCAAAACCACTGTCGTACCGCACGACATAGGAGTGAATACGTGCCATCAGCAGGGATGCCGCTTGAGTGGAACCGGGTCGCAGGCACCGCCGTCAGGCTTTTCCCACGAATCCTTTCCGTTGATCGCGTCGATGATTGAATCACCGTTCCACCCAACCAGTGCGTCCGCATGTTCTTTCAGCGCATCCGGCAGGTCGCATTCCTTTTCGCCATGCTCCCAAACACCAACAATGCGCTTGCCCTGTTTGGCCGCGTATTCGATTTCCCAGTTCACCCAATCGCTGTTCTTGGTTTGGGGTGAGACATAGCAAATGAACACCCCAGCCCAATTGATGGCAGGCGCAAGGATCTGCGTCTTGATGTAGTGCTCATCAGTGGCATTGTTGAACTTTCCTGTGTGGATGGAGGAATCCCGGACTTCCACCCCCTTCGGCGCCAACAAATCCTTGAGCTTCTGGAGCCCATGATCGTCCTTATGGACATGGCTGATGAATACGTTCCTTTTGTCTGCCACCTGTCACCTCCATGGTTTCGCATGTTTTGATGGATCGTAACCGGGTTTACCGCCGGCGTGGTAGGGGCTCCTGGCCAGCTTGAGGTCGAACTGCTGCCGGACGGGCCGAGAGTCAAAATCCATCGCTTTGGGCGAGGCGAAGCGCGCTGGTTGGGACATGACGCTTAACCGAGTGCGCACGAAGCCGTAGACCTCCTATGCCCTCCTACGCCACAACAGGTTGTGCCGATAGGTACTGAAATTCACCATATCGCCATGCAGCGTATTCATGGAGTTCGAGGTGAAAACCCTATCGCACCTATCCAATGTGCTCGAGGCCGTCCCCGGCCAGTCTCTCCCTTTGCCTGGGACGGAGGCCTACGAGGCGCTGCCACAGTTCCCCAAGCGCAGTCCACTTCCATTTCGGCGCACCATCCGCCGTCATGAGTTGCGTCAGATCGTCCCCTTGGCCGAAACGACGATCTACGAAATGGAGCGTCGCGGCGAGTTCCCTCGGCGTTTCAATCTGACGCCGCGCTGCGTGGTGTGGGACCTGGCCGAGGTGGAGGCCTGGATCGAGGAGCGCAAGCAAGCCCCTCGCATCAGCGCCGCCAAGCCGGATGTCCACCTGCGAAAAACCCGCCCTGTTCGGGCGGGTTCCGGTCGGGAATGAGGCTGGCGACGGCCTCATTCAACGAGAGCTTCCAGCTCGTCGGAAGCTGAGCGCGATAACCGCCGCCCCTCCTTGACCACGTTGACCTGCAAGGCAACGCACGCCACCTCCAGAACGTCCATGGCCAGCGAGTAGCTACCCTTTGCCTGCAGCCAGGCCAGCACATCCGCCAAGTGCCAGATCGACGCGCTGCCCTCATGCACCGGCGCTGGGAAGCTGCCCGGATGGGCCAGCATCAGCTTGCGCATGTTCTGCCGCGACACGCCCACGATGTCGGCCACGTCGGTCAGCCCAACCAGATCCGGTGCGACTTCGATCAGCCTGGCCGCTGGCACCGCGCTCCGCACGTCGGCCAACGCGCTGCGCACAGCCGCGTCCGCACTGTCCGCCTCTCGGGTGAACTCCAGCGCGAGCCGCCCCGGCTGCCCGATGCCGACCAGGGCATCGTCGCACCCGGCCTCGCCCAGACGCTCGACCAGTGCATCCGGGTCACGGTCATCGTCGGTGAGTTGGTATTTCAGGGTGAAGGTGTATTCCATCGTGCTACTCCTCGGCATCGTCGGCTGCCTCCTGCTGCTTGCGGTGCGTCGTGCAGTTGTCCACGACTCGCCGCAAGGCACGCGCATGGTTGCCAGGGTTCTTCGGCGTACTCCACACGCTGGTGATACAGAACTCGCCGCAGCGACACTCCGCATCGTTGTACGGACAATAAATCCGCCCCCAGGCGTGGCTGCCACCGACTTCCACACGCCAGCCCTGCCCTTCGGCGTGCCTGAGTGCTTCCTCGACTTCTTTCTTCGGATGAGAGGACCGGGCCATCAACAGTCTCCAGTATGAGAATACTTACCAAGGTTGTCAAGTGACAACCTTGGTCCTGCTTCAGGCCATTGCGCTCAACACCGGCACGATCACGTTGTCCGGCATCAGCTTCGGCACATAGGTCTGCCCGTCGATCCAGGCATCGACCATGTTGGCCCACTCCTGCAGCATGTGGCGCCGCTGCTCGGCGTACTCGGCCTTGTTGTAGATCGAGCGCGAGGAACGCCCTTCTTCGTGCGCAAGGCACTTCTCGATCCAGTCTCGGTTGAACCCGATCTCGTTGAGCAACGTCGAACCTGTGCGGCGCAGATCGTGGACGGTGAACGGCTCCAGCGGCAGGCCTGCGGCCTTGGCCCGCTGCGCCACGATCTGCGTGACCCGATTGAGAGTCGCGTGAGACATGCAATGGTCTGAGTCGTAGCGCGATGGCAGCACAAACTTCGAGCCGGCCGCGCAAGTGTGCAGTGCCACCAGAATGTCCAGCGCCTGGCGCGACAGGTAGACCACATGTGGGTTGCGCCCCTTCATCCGCTGCTTCGGGATGGTCCAGGTCGCGTTCTCGAAATCGACCTCGTCCCAGGTGGCCTCGATCAGCTCGCTCTTGCGTACCAGCGTCAGCAGGATCATTCGCAACGCCAGCCGGATGGTCGGATAGGTGGCCACCGACTCCATCTGCCGCGACATCAGACGGATCTCCAAGGGCGACAAGGCACGGTCCTTGGGCACGAAGGTCGCAATCGACGCAGCGCCCACGTTGGCCGCCGGGTTGTCCACCTTCTCCCCATGCAGGATGGCGAAGGCATAGACCTGCTTCACGATGTCGCGAATGTGCACCGCGGTGGCCGGGGCGCCCCGCCCTTTCACCTTGCCGCACAAGGCGCGCAAGTCGTCGGCGGTGATTTCGTTGAGCAGGCGGTTCTGGAAGGCCGGCAGGATGTCCCGATCGACGATGCTCTTGCGCATCGCTCGCGTGGTGTCGGCCATCCGGGCACCGGCCATCCACTGGGCGGTCATGTCGCCGAAGTTCTTGGCGGCGGTCAGGCGGCGCTTCTCGCGCTGCTTCTCATGCGCCGGGGACTTGCCCTGGGCGACGGCCTTCTTGGCGTCCAGCAGCTTTTCGCGGGCCATCGCGAGCGAAATGCCGGACGGCCCATACCGTCCAATGGTCAGCGTCTCGCGCCGGCCGTTGAGACGGTAATCGTAGCGGAAGGTGACGGTACCGGTGGTTGATACCGTTACGTACATGCCGTCGCGGTCGGAAGCCTTGTAAATCTTGGACTTAGGCTTGAGATTGCGTAGTGCGGTGTCGGTAAGCATCGAGGTTTTTCCTCCTGTTCATGACGGCTTTTACCGTCAGGGGTCAGGAGACCTGCTGATGCTCGGAAAGCCGCATGAAACAAGCTTTCCTGAGGAGTGATTTACCGTCAAAGACCGGTTTGGTCTGGATAGTAAACGGGAGGGTCTTAATCCGGCCTCCGGTTTCTACCGTCACCTCTACCGCCAATCCGTTTTGCTGGTCGGCGATAGCCACCGATAGCTGTCGTGACGTATTTCTTTCTAAATCAACACGTTACGCCAGTTTTTCGATAGGTCACGATAGTCCCCGAAAGACCTGATTTCACTCCCACTCAATCGTCGCTGGCGGCTTGCTGCTCACGTCGTAGGTCACGCGGTTGATGCCGCGCACTTCATTGATGATGCGGCCCGACACCTTCTTGAGCAGCGCGTAGGGCAGCTCGGCCCAGTCGGCGGTCATGAAGTCGCTGGTCTGCACGGCGCGCAGGGCCACCACGTAGTCGTAGGTCCGGCCATCGCCCATCACACCCACGCTCTTGACGGGCAGGAAGACGGTGAAGGCCTGGCTGGTGAGGTCATACCAGGTCTTGCCGGTGGCTTCATCCACGAAGTTGCGCAATTCTTCGATGAAGATCGCGTCGGCGCGGCGCAGTAGATCGGCGTATTCCTTCTTCACCTCGCCCAGGATGCGCACGCCCAGGCCGGGGCCTGGGAAGGGGTGGCGGTAGACCATCTCGGGCGGCAGGCCCAGGGCCACGCCGAGTTCGCGCACTTCGTCCTTGAACAGGTCGCGCAGGGGCTCCAAAAGCTTGAGGCCCAGCTGCTCGGGCAGGCCGCCCACGTTGTGGTGGCTCTTGATGGTGACGGCCTTTTTGCTCTTGGCGCCGCCCGATTCGATCACGTCGGGGTAGATGGTGCCCTGGGCCAGGAAGGTGGCGCCCTTGTGGCCTGCATTGCCAGACTTGAGCTTGGCGGCCTCGGCCTTGAACACATCGACAAACAGGCCGCCGATGATTTTGCGCTTTTGCTCGGGCTCGCTGACACCCGCCAGCTTGCCCAGGAAGAGGTCGCTCGCATCCACGCGGATGACCTTGGCGTGTAGCTTGCCGACAAACATGTCCATCACCATGTCGCCCTCATTCAGGCGCAGCAGGCCATGGTCCACGAAGACACAGGTGAGCTGGTCACCAATGGCGCGGTGGATCAACGCCGCTGCTACAGATGAATCGACACCGCCCGACAGGCCCAGAATCACTTCCTCATCGCCTACCTGCTGGCGAATCTGCTCCACCGCCTCGGCAATGTGGTCGCGCATGACCCAGTCTGGCGAGGTGCCGCAAATGCCGAGCACGAAGCGCTCGAGCAGCGCCTTGCCCTGCACGGTGTGCGTGACTTCGGGGTGGAACTGCACGGCATAAAAGCGGCGCTCTTCGTCGGCCATACCGGCGATGGGGCAGCTATCGGTGCTGGCCATGAGCTTGAAGCCCGGGGGCAACTCGGTGACCTTGTCGCCGTGGCTCATCCACACGTTGAGCATGCCATGGCCTTCGGGGGTGGTGAAGTCGGCAATATCTTTAAGCAGCGCGGTGTGGCCCCGTGCGCGCACCGCGGCGAAGCCGAACTCACGCTTGTGGCCCGTTTCCACCTTGCCGCCCAGCTGCTGTGCCATGGTCTGCATGCCGTAGCAGATGCCCAGCACGGGCAGGCCCAAGTCGAACACGGCCTGGGGGGCACGGTCGGTGGTGTCCTCGGTCACGCTGGCGTGGCTGCCCGACAGGATGATGCCCTTGAGGGATCCGTCATTGGCGTAGTCACGCACCCACTCGTCGGTCACGTCGCAAGGATGCACCTCACAGTACACATTGGCCTCGCGCACGCGGCGGGCGATGAGCTGGGTGACTTGCGAGCCGAAATCGAGGATGAGGATTTTCTGGTGTTGCATGGTGGGCGACAGGAAAAAAGACAAAGGCCCGAACACCGTTGCGTGGGTTCGGGCCTGGGAGGCTGTGGCGTCAGTCAGCGCGGTAGTTCGGCGCTTCTTTGGTGATCTGCACGTCGTGCACGTGGCTTTCGCGAATACCGGCGGTGGTGATCTCGACGAACTCGGCCTTGTTGTTCATGTCCTCGATCGTGGCGCAACCGCAGTAGCCCATGGCGGCGCGCACGCCGCCCGCCATCTGGAACACGATGGAAACCATCGAACCCTTGTAGGGCACGCGACCCTCAATGCCCTCGGGCACCAGCTTGTCGGCATTGGGGTTGCCGGTGCTCGATTCCTGGAAGTAGCGGTCGGCGCTGCCTTGCTGCATGGCGCCGATGCTGCCCATGCCGCGATAGCTTTTATAGCTGCGGCCCTGGAACAAGATCACTTCGCCGGGCGCTTCTTCGGTGCCTGCGAACATGCCGCCCATCATGATGGTGCTGGCACCTGCGGCCAAGGCCTTGGCGATGTCACCGCTGAAACGAACGCCGCCGTCGGCAATCAGCGGCACGCCCGTGCCTCGCAGTGCCGTGGCCACGTTGTCGATGGCCATGATCTGCGGCACGCCCACGCCCGCCACGATGCGGGTGGTGCATATCGAACCGGGGCCAATGCCCACCTTGACAGCGTCGGCACCAGCCTCGACCAGCGCCAGCGCGGCTGCGCCGGTGGCGATGTTGCCGCCAATCACGTCGACTTGCGGGTAGTTCTGCTTGACCCAGCGCACGCGCTCGATCACGCCCTTGCTGTGGCCGTGGGCCGTGTCCACCACGATGGCATCGACACCGGCCTTGACCAGCGCTTCCACGCGCTCTTCGGTGCCCTCGCCCACGCCCACCGCAGCGCCCACGCGCAGGCGGCCCGAGGCATCACGCGCGGCATTGGGGAAGCTGGTCTGCTTGGTGATGTCTTTCACCGTGATCAGGCCTTTGAGCTCGAAGGCATCGTTGACCACCATGATGCGCTCAAGTTTGTGCTTGTTCAGCAGTGCCTTGGCTTCGGCCGGCGTGGTGCCGTCCTTCTCGTTAACGGTGATGAGTTTCTCGCGCGGCGTCATGATCTGGTGGACCTTGACGTCGTAGCGCGTTTCAAAGCGCAGATCGCGGCTGGTGACGATACCCACCACCTTGCCACCGTCGCACACCGGGAAACCCGAAATACCCAATTGCTCCGACAACTCCAGCACCTGAAGCACGGTGTGCTCAGGGGTGATGACGACAGGATCGCGCACCACGCCCGACTCGTAGCGCTTGACCTTGGCCACATGAGCAGCCTGCTCTTGCGGTGTGAGGTTCTTGTGCACGATGCCGATGCCGCCCTCCTGGGCGATGGCGATGGCCAGCCGTGCCTCTGTCACGGTGTCCATGGCAGCGGACACCAGCGGCAGATTCAACTGGATGTTGCGGGAGAGTTTCGTCGCGAGGGACGTGTCCTTGGGCAGGACCTGGGAGTACGCTGGCACCAGCAACACATCGTCGAAGGTGAGCGCTTTTCCAAGAAGGCGCATGAGAAAGCTCCAAAAAACGGATTGTACCCGCGCGGGCTGTGGCAAAAACGCAGCCATCCAAAGCAAGTGCACTGGCGGCTCCCCAGACGCACGGCTAAACTTGTCGCCATGAAAATGCACAAGTTTTTGCTGCTGGCCTTGGCCTGCACCTGGTCGCTGGGCGCATCAGCCCAATGGCAATGGATCGACAAGGATGGCCGCAAGGTGTTCAGCGATCGCGCGCCACCGCTGGATATTCCGGAAAAAAGCATCCTGAAACAGCCTGGAGGCAACCTGGGAACGAGTGCTGCTGCGAAACCAGTTCAGCCGGCTGACTCCTCAGAGCCCGCCGCCGCAGCTACACCACCCACCCCCAAACTGCCAGCCAGCACCGCCGGCAGCGGCAAGGACAAAGAACTCGAAGAGAAAAAAGCGCAGGCAGAGGCCGCAGAGGCTGCCAAGAAAAAAGCCGAAGACGAAAAGATTGCAAAAGCCAAGGCAGACAACTGCACCCGCGCGCGCCAAGCCAAGGCCACTTTTGAATCTGGCCGCCTCATCACGCACTCCAATGCCAAGGGCGAGCGGGTGTTTCTGGACGATGCCACCCGCGCGGCAGAATCCAAGCGCATCGACGGCATCATTGCAACAGATTGCGCACGGTAATTTTGGGGTAACGGCGCTTGCGTCGCCCCCTCCGCCATCCGGCTGGAGCGCCCTTCAGTAGCCCGATTTACCGCCGGGGCGCTGCCGGGCAAACAGGCCGGTGGTGCGAGCGCCTTGGCGCGCAAAGCGTTCGCGGCGGGCCACCTTGGGGTCGACTTTCAGGGCCCGATACACCTCAACCCGGTCTCCCTGCGCAAGGCTGCTATTCATAGCCACCTGGCGCCCCCATACGCCTACAGCGTCACCCTTTCCATCTTCAGGCGGCTGCAACCCAGCGTCGCAGGCCGTCAAGGCATCGGCCACCGTGGCCCCTTCAGGCAGTTGCAACGTGTACTCTGCAGTGCCGCCCGGCCGCACACAGATCACCACTGTGATGTGAAGCAGCTGCCCGCCGTCAACCATAGACCTGCTCCGCGCGCTTAACAAACGCGTCCACCATGCTGGCGGCAATGCGGTCAAAAACAGGGCCAACCAAAGCCGCCAGCGCCGCGCTGTCAAACCCGTAGTTCAGCAACAGTTCGACCTTGCAGGCGCGCTGGCTGCCATCTGCAACGGGGTGAAAATGCCAATCCCCCTCCAGCTGTGAAAACGGCCCCTTGACCAGGTGCATCTGCACCCGCCGACCCGCCTCATGGATGTTGCGGGTGACGAACGTCTGCCGCAATCCCGCAATCGAGATGCCCACCTCGGCGGTCATGCCGGCATCGTTGCGCTCCAGCACGGCCGATCGGTCGCACCAGGGCAGAAACTCGGGATATTGCTCAACCCCCGTCACGAGGGCAAACATTTCTTCGGGGGTGTACCAGATGAGGACGGATTTGTGGACGGTTTTCATGCAGACGCAGCTTTGGCACGACTGGCACATTGAATCGGCCAGGGCACCCAGAGGAAATTAGAATCACTCTTGCGAGACCCAACCATTGTAGGGAGGCCTTTTATCTCCCGGTTTGCGCCGCATCTACATCTCATGGCCAAAAAACCCGATCCCACGTCCCGCATTGCCGACAACAAGAAGGCGGCCTTCAACTACTTCTTCGAAGAGCGCCACGAGGCCGGCATGGTGCTGTATGGCTGGGAAGTCAAAGCGCTGCGCGAGGGCAAAGTCCAGCTGACCGATGGGTATGTGCTCATCCGCGAGGGTGAACTGTATCTGCTCGGTTGCCTGATCAACCCCCTCAAAACCGCGTCCACCCACGTCAACCCCGAGGCAGCGCGGACCAAGAAACTGCTGCTCAAAAAGGACGACATCAAACACCTGATCGTCAAGGTGGAGCAAAAAGGCTACACCCTGGTGCCGCTGAACCTGCACTGGAAGAACGGCTATGTGAAATGCGAGATAGCGCTAGCCAAGGGTAAGGCCGAGCATGACAAGCGCGACACCATCAAGGACCGTGAAGGCAAGCGCGAGGTCGAACGCGCGATGAAAAGCCGCAACCGGTGAGCATACCCATGTGGCGCTGCGCGCCGCTCCCCTTCTCTTGCAAAGCTGCGCTTTGCGGGAAGAGGGACGCCACCCGTGCAGCGGGGCGGCACTTGCACGGCGGCTTGGGTGTGAACAGCGCCTTGGTCAAGCGCCACCGGTAGGGGAAGCACTCTTTTCAGATGTCTCACTGCCCTTGAAGGGCTCAGAAGGTATCCATCGTCTTCGACCCTGCATTGCGCGCTGACGTGCTGGAAGCGCTGGCGGGGCCTTTGATCAACACAAATGGGCCAGTGGGTGCGCGTGCGCCGGCCAGGGGCTGACGAAGAACGGTGCCACCATCTCGGGTGTCACGTCTTCAATGCGCGCGGGGTTCCACTTTGGCGCATGGTCCTTGTCCACGGCGAGGGCACGGATGCCTTCCACCGTCTCGCTCTGGCCGGCGCGCAAAAAAAAGCAGTGACGCACCATGTCGCGCTCCATGCGCAAATCGTCGGCCAGGCCCATGCTGCGGGCGCGGCGTACCTGCTCCAGCACCACATGCAGCATCAGCGGCGAGCGCTTGCGCAGCGTGGCCGCCGTGGTACGGACCCAGTCGGTATCGGCCGCTTCGAGCTGGCCCACGATCTCGCGCACGGAGGTCAACGAAAAATATTGATCAATAGTGCCTCTAGCGCTTGATGCACTTGCGCTATCAGCTATTAATTTAGAAGCAACATAGTTCTTCACCGCTGCGCCATCAGCAAAGTGCCCGGATCCCAGGTTCTCCCACACCATGGCCTGCTGCTCCACGGACAGGCAGCCATCGGCCAGACCAAACGCTACCGCATCGCCAGCACCGATGGTGTCGCCCGTCAAAGCCAGCCACTCGCCGACACGGCCAGGGCAGCGGCTCAGAAAGTAGCCACCACCCACGTCAGGGAACAGGCCGATCGCCGTCTCGGGCATGGCCATCTTGGTGCGCTCAGTCACCACGCGCAGGGCCGCGCCCTGGCTGATGCCCATGCCGCCACCCATGACGATGCCGTCCATGAACGCGATGTAGGGCTTGCCGTAGTTGTGGATCAGGTGGTTGAGCGCGTATTCCTCGGTGAAGAAGTCTTCGAGCAGCGGATTGCCCTGGCTGCCTGCCTGGTGCAGAAAGCGGATGTCACCGCCCGCGCAAAAGGCCCCGAACGGACCTTCCTTGTTGCTGCCACGAATCGCCACGGCCAGCACCCGTGCATCGTCTTTCCAGGCGAGCAGGATGCCCATGAGGTCCCGCACCATGCCCAGAGACAGCGCATTGAGCGCCCTGGGGCGATTCAACGTAATGAAACCCACCTGACCTCGCACCTCGCTGAGAACTTCGCTCGGCACCTCACCCGACACTTGCACTTTCATCTCCGTCATTTTTGTTCCTTCCAACCTAAAAATTCGTTAAGTACCAACGCACCAATCACCAGCAGGCCACCAGTCAACACGGCCGGGCCCGGGCGCTCGCCCGCGCCACCCCATGCCAGCAAAATGCCAAAGATAACCTCCAGCAGACCCAGCAAAGCCATTTCTGGGGCCTTGAGCACTCGCCCGCAGCGTACCGCCAGAACGCACGGAATGGCCAGCTGAAACAGTCCCAGCAACGCCAGCAGCAGGATATCGTGGCCCGTCGCCTGTAGCGGCAACGCCAATGGCAAGGTGGCCAGCGCTGATAGCACGGCACCCACCAAGACAGCCGGCACCAGATCCACCGCATGGCCATGCTGCTGCGAGGATTGCACCACGGTCCAGTTTGCGGCAGCAGCCACCGGAATGCACAGGGCCACCAGCGTGCCCGCCAGCGGCAAGCCAGCCATCTGCGAGCCATACATCCACGCCATGCCCGCACCGGCAATTCCAATGGCAATCCATGTACGCGCGGCAACCCGGTGTCCGATGAAGATGCGCGCAAAGAGGGCCGTAAGCAATGGACCAGCCGCCATGGTGACCAGCACATTGGCCACCGGCATGAGCATCATGGCCAGCATGAAGGTGGTAAACATCACGCTCCAGCACAAGCCAGAGAGCCAGAGGGCGCTACCACCGCGGCGCATGGCCGAAAACACGCCACGGCCCTGAAAGACAGGCAGTATCACCAGCAGCGAAGCGACGGTAAAAAAGCTGCGCCAGAAGGTCACTTCAAAGCTGCGCGCATGCTCAAGATGGCGCGTCACCACCCCGGCGATGGACCACAGCAACGTAACGACCAGCATCAATGCGACGGCGCGGGAATGCGTGAGTTTCATGGGAGGGAGTCGACAAAAATCGCTTCAGACGGCAAAAGGGCCACTGCACTGCAGTGGCCCTGATGGACGCAGCCAGGAGCGGTTCAAAAGCCCCTGGAGCCGGGATCAGCGACCAGCGCGCTTGCGATCGCTTTCCTTGAGGTGGCGCTTACGGATGCGGATGGACTTGGGCGTGATCTCGACCAGCTCGTCGTCCTCAATGAACTCCACGGCGTATTCCAGCGTGGCATCGATGGGCGGCGTGATCTTGATCGCATCTTCCTTGCCGGACACGCGGAAGTTGGTCAGCTGCTTGGTGCGCGTGGCATTCACCACCAGGTCGTTGTCACGGCTGTGGATGCCCACAATCATGCCTTCGTACACGGGGTCGTTCGCCTTCACGAACATGCGGCCACGGTCGTCCAGCTTGCCCAGGGCGTAGGTGAAGATTTCACCGTCGTCCATCGAGATCAGCACGCCGTTCTTGCGGCCGCCAATTTCACCCTTGTGCGGCTCGTAGCTATCGAAAATATTGGCAATGAGACCAGAGCCACGGGTCAGGTTCAGGAACTCGTTGGTGAAACCGATCAGGCCCCGCGCTGGAATGCGGTATTCCAGGCGCACACGGCCACGACCGTCCGGCTCCATGTTGACCAGCTCACCCTTGCGCTCGCCCAATGCCTGCATGACGCCGCCCTGGTGGGCTTCCTCGATGTCAGCAGTCACCAGCTCGATAGGCTCACACTTCTCGCCATTGATTTCCCGGAACACCACGCGTGGCTTGGAAACCGCCAGTTCATAGCCTTCACGGCGCATGTTTTCCAGCAGGATGGTCAGGTGCAGTTCGCCCCGGCCCATCACTTCGAAAATGCCTTCTTCGTCGGTTTCCTTCACGCGCAGGGCCACGTTGTGTTGCAGCTCCTTTTGCAGACGGTCCCAGATCTGGCGGCTGGTCACATACTTGCCTTCGCGGCCGGCCAGCGGGCTGGTGTTCACGCAGAAGTTCATGGTCAGAGTGGGCTCGTCCACCTTGAGCATGGGCAGCGGTGCGGGGTTCAGCGGGTCGGTGATGGTCACGCCGATGCCGACGTCAGCAATGCCGTTGATCAGCACAATTTCGCCCGGGCCAGCTTCGGTAGCCTGCACACGGTCCAACCCCTGGAATGTCAGCACCTGGTTGACACGGCCCTTGATGCTCTTGCCATCGGGGCCCTCCATGACCAGCACGTCCATCATGGGCTTGATGGTGCCCTGGCTGATGCGACCCACGCCAATGCGGCCCACAAAAGTGGAGAAGTCGAGTGCGGAGATCTGCAGCTGCAGCGGTGCAGCGGGATCACCCTTCTGTGCGGGCACATGCTTGAGCACCGTGTTGAAAAGGGCCGACATGTCGGGGCCCCACTGCTCACCCGGAGCGCCCTCTTCCAGCGAAGACCAGCCGTTGATACCCGAGGCATACACCACGGGGAAGTCGAGCTGCTCATCGGTGGCGCCCAGCTTGTCGAACAGGTCAAAGGCGGCATTCACCACCTTGTCGGGGTTGGCGCCGGGCTTGTCCACCTTGTTCACCACCACGATGGGCTTGAGGCCGAGGGCCAGCGCCTTCTTGGTCACGAAACGCGTCTGGGGCATGGGGCCTTCCTGCGCATCGATCAGCAGCACCACACCGTCCACCATGGACAGCGCACGTTCCACTTCACCGCCGAAGTCCGCGTGGCCGGGGGTGTCCACGATGTTGATGTGGGTGCCTTCCCAGCTTACGGCGCAGTTCTTGGCCAGAATCGTGATGCCACGCTCTTTTTCAATCGCGTTGTTGTCCATCACGGTGTCAACCACCTTTTCGTGGTCGGCAAAAGTGCCGGACTGGCGCAGCAACTGGTCGACCATGGTGGTTTTGCCATGGTCAACGTGGGCAATGATGGCGATGTTGCGGATTTGTTTAGTCATAGTTTTTCCAATGTGCCGCTGGCTTGTAGGTGCGGCGTGCCTTCCAAAATTTGTTGAATTTCCAGCGGACTCAGCAGCCTGTCGGGCACCAGTTCACCGTCCTTGATATGGCCGACGCCCAGCAAGGCCACAGGTGCCTCGCTGAAAACCGCCACGGCCTCGGCATCGGGCCAGTGCCCCCTGCGCCGCAACCCCGAAAGGAATCGAGCGGTATTGTCGCTGTCCAGCGTGACACGCGTGTGTTGCGCCAGCAACGATTCGGGCGCTTGCAGGCTGGCAAGGCGTTCGGCCTCGGGCATGGCTTCGAGCTGCGCCAGAGTGACGCAGCGCTCTACACCAAGTCCACCTGTGTCGATGCGGCGCAAGAACGTCAGGTGTGCCCCGCAGCCCAGTGCAGCGCCGATGTCTTCACCCAGGGTACGGATGTAGGTGCCTTTGCTGCAAGTAACTATTATTTTTATAGCTACCTGCGCTTTATCCGTATGGTCTAGAGTCAGCTTCAATGCATGAATGACTACATCCCGCGCATCACGCTCTACAGTGACCCCCGCGCGAGCGTACTCGTACAGCGCCTTGCCGTCCTTCTTGAGCGCGCTGTGCATGGGAGGCACCTGGCGGATGGGGCCGGAGAACTGCAATTGCACGGCCGCCAAGCGCTCAGGGGTGAGCTGGGCCGGGTCCACATCGCAGCGCTGCACCACATCACCCTCGGCATCGCCGGTGGTTGTGGTCGTGCCCAGGACTGCAATGGCTTCATAGGTTTTGGCAGCATCGAGCTGCAGCTGACTGAACTTCGTGGCAGCCCCAAAACACAGGGGCAGCACGCCAGTGGCCAGCGGATCGAGCGTGCCGGTATGGCCCGCTTTTTCGGCGCGCAAAAGCCACTTCGCCTTCTGCAAGGCGTCATTGCTCGAAAGGCCGAGCGGTTTGTCGAGCAGCAACACCCCATGCACAGGGCGCCGCTGCACCCTGGTGCGTGGCGCGTTCATGGCTAGTCTTCTTTGGCGCGCGAGGAAACAGCCTTGGCGATCAGGGCGTTCATGTCGGCCGCACGCTCGGAGGTGCGGTCAAACACAAAATGCAGCGTAGGCACCGTGTGGATGTGCAGGCGCTTGAACAGGCCGTTGCGCAGAAACCCGGCAGCCTGGTTGAGCGCCGCCTGCGTTTCCACCGGATCGCCAATGAGCAGGCTGAAAAACACCTTGGCGTGCGCGTAGTCGGGAGTTACCTCCACACCCTGCAGCGTCACCATGCCCACGCGCGGGTCTTTCAACTCGCGCGCGATCAGTTCCGTCAGATCGCGCTGAATCTGATCGGCCACCTTGAAGGCGCGATTGGGGGTGGAAGACTTCTTGGCAGCCATGGTTACAGCGTCCGCGCGATTTCCTTGATATCAAAGAATTCGAGGTGATCACCTTCCTTGATGTCGTTGTAGTTCTTGAGCTTGATACCGCACTCAAAACCTTCCTTGACTTCCTTGACATCGTCCTTGAGGCGCTTGATCGAATCGACTTCGCCCGTGTAGACCACCACGTTGTCGCGCAGCAGGCGGAACCTGGCGTTGCGGTGCACCATACCGGAGGTGATGTAAGAACCGGCAATCGTGCCGATCTTGGTTGCCACGAACACGGTCCGGATTTCGGCCGTGCCAATGATTTCCTCGCGCTGCTCCGGAGCCAGCATGCCCGACATGGCCACGCGCAACTCGTCCACGGCGTCATAAATGATGCTGTAGTAGTGCAGATCGACACCGTTGCCTTCGGCCAGCTTGCGTGCACCGGCATCGGCGCGCACATTGAAGCCAATCACGATGGCCTTGGAGGCAATCGCCAGGTTGATGTCCGACTCGCTGATGGCGCCCACTGCGGCGTAGACCAGTTGCACCTTGACCTCGTCGGTCGAGAGCTTGAGCAGCGACTGCGCCAGCGCTTCCTGCGAGCCCTGCACGTCGGCCTTGACGATGATGGGCAGCATCTTCACTTCGCCCGCCGTCATGTCGGCAAACATGTTCTCCAGCTTGGCCGCTTGCTGACGCGCCAGCTTGGTATTGCGGAACTTGCCGGCACGGTAGGTAGCGACTTCGCGCGCACGGCGCTCATCGGTCAGCACCATGAAGTCGTCACCCGCCTGGGGCACTTCGGTCAGGCCCTGAATTTCGACTGGAATCGACGGTCCTGCCGTCTTGGCGGTCTTGCCGCTTTCATCCAGCATGGCGCGCACGCGGCCATAGGTCTGGCCAGCAAGCACCACGTCGCCCACCTTCAGCGTACCGGACTGCACCAGCACGGTCGCCACAGGGCCACGGCCCTTGTCCAGCTTGGCTTCGATCACCAGCCCCTTGGCCAGAGAATCGACGGGCGCCTTGAGTTCCAGCACTTCGGCTTGCAGCAGCACCTGCTCAAGCAACGTGTCGATGCCCATGCCGGTCTTGGAAGACACGGGCACGAAAGGCGAATCGCCACCGTATTCCTCGGGCACCACCTGTTCGACCACCAGTTCCTGCTTGACGCGCTCAAAGTTGGCGTCCGGCTTGTCCGCCTTGGTGATGGCCACGACGATAGGAACACCGGCCGCCTTGGCGTGCTTGATGGCTTCCTTGGTCTGCGGCATCACACCATCATCGGCAGCCACCACCAGAATCACGATGTCAGTAGCCTGGGCACCACGGGCACGCATGGCCGTGAAGGCCTCGTGACCAGGGGTGTCGAGGAACGAGATCATGCCGCGCGGCGTCTCGACGTGGTAAGCACCAATGTGCTGCGTAATGCCACCGGCTTCGCCCGAAGCCACCTTGGCACGACGGATGTAGTCCAGCAGCGAGGTCTTGCCGTGATCGACGTGACCCATCACGGTCACGACCGGAGCGCGAGGCACAAGCACTACGTCTTGCTGCGCTGAATCCTCATCGGTGAAGGCTTCCGGATCATCCAGTGCAGCCACCACTGCCTTATGACCCAGTTCTTCCACGATGATCATGGCAGTGTCCTGATCCAGCGGCTGGTTCATGGTGACCATCTGGCCCATCTTCATCAGCGCCTTGATGACCTCAGATGCCTTGATGGACATCTTGTGCGCCAGCTCAGCCACCGTGATGGTTTCAGGCACGTGCACTTCAAGGATGCGCGCCTCCACCGGAGCGGACTGCTGGTGGTGATCGTCACGGTGATCGCGGTTGTCGCCACGGCGCCCACGCGGGCCACCACGCCAGCTGTTGCGACCGACACCACCGCTGCTGTCGCCGCGGGTCTTGATTTCTTTTTTCTTGGCTGTGTCACCAGCCCAGCTGGAGGACAGCTTGGCCGACTTAACTTCCTTGCCAGCGGCGGCACCGGGCGCTGCTGGCGCACCCGGACGCGCGGCCACGCCGGTTCCGACTGCGGGCTTGTGCAGCGTGCCCTTTTTGGCGTCGGCCCCAGCCGCAGGCTTGGCCACCGGCTTGGGTTCTTCGGGCTTCTTGGCCACCATGACCGCCTTCTTGGGCGTGGCCATCATGGAGCGGATGGCTGCCGCCTCGGCTTCGGCCTTGCGGCGGCGTGCGTCGAGGTCAGCAGCTCGGGCTGCATCTTCATCAGAGCGGGCCTTGGATTCGGCTGCGGCCTTTTCGCGGGCTTCTACCTGTGCGGCATTGCGCGCGACGGCTTCAGCAGCCTGTTCACGCGTAGCTTCTTCCTTCACGGCCGAGGCCTGTGCCTTCTTGCTGGCCTCTTGGGCGGCGTAGGCGGCGGCGCGCTCTTCGGCTTCACGATCGCGCTGCTCGCGGGCTTCGCGTTCAGCCCGTTTTTCGGCCAGCTCGGTCTCCTGGCGGCGAATCAGCTCTGCCTGGCGGCGGGCTTCTTCCTCGCGGCGGGCCAGTTCGATGTCCTCGCTGGAAACAGAGGCTTCTTCCACCACGGGTTCTCTGGATTCGGCAGCAGCCTCAACGCCTTCATCGCGCTGGATAAAGGTGCGCTTCTTGCGCACTTCCACCTGGATGGTGCGCGCCTTGCCCGTGGCATCGGCTTGCTTGATTTCGCTGGTGGACTTCTTCACCAGCGTGATCTTCTTGCGATCGGCCGAAGCCGTGCCGTGGCTGGCCTGCAGGTAGGCCAGCAGCTTTTGCTTGTCCGACTCGGTGAGGGCATCGGACGTGGCAGCCTTGGACACGCCCGCAGCTTTGAGCTGGTCGAGCAGGGTTTCAGGCGATTTTTTGAGTTCGGTTGCAAACTCGGCGACAGTATTACTGGACATATTTGGTTCGTGCCTCCCTGACCTTACTCTTGCCCTGCGAACCAGTGTTCGCGCGCCTTCATGATCAGGGCTTTGGCATCTTCTGCGGACTGTCCGGTCAGGTCGGTCAGTTCATCAATGGCCAGATCGGCCAAGTCGTCACGCGTATGCACACCGTTTTCTGCCAGCTTGGCAATCAGTTCGGGTGTGAGGCCTTCGAGGTCGCGCAGATCTTGCGAAACTTCTCCAACGCTTTCCTCGCGGGCGATTTCCATGGTGAGCAGCACATCCTTGGCGCGGGCGCGCAGCTCGTTCACGGTATCTTCATCGAAGCTTTCGATTTCCAGCATTTCCTGCAGCGGCACATAGGCCACTTCTTCCAAGCTGTTGAAACCTTCAGCGATCAGGATGTCGGCGATTTCCTCGTCCACATCCAGCTTTTCCATGAACAGTCGACGGGCCGTATCAGACTCGTTGGCCTGTTTCTGGGCCGATTCGGCGGCGTCCATGATATTGATCTTCCAGCCGGTCAGGTCGGACGCCAGGCGCACATTCTGGCCGCCGCGACCAATGGCGATAGCGAGGTTTTCCTCATCCACCACCACGTCCATGGCGTGCTTTTCCTCGTCCACCACGATGGACGACACGTTGGCCGGGGCCAACGCACCAATCACGAACTGCGCCGGGTCTTCGGACCACAGCACGATGTCCACACGCTCGCCAGCGAGTTCATTGGTGACCCCGTTCACACGGGTGCCGCGCACACCGACGCAGGTACCGATCGGATCCACGCGCTTGTCGTGGCTCAGCACGGCAATCTTGGCGCGCGACCCAGGGTCACGGGCGCAGCTCTTGATCTCCAGCAGACCTTGCTCGATCTCGGGCACTTCCTGGCGAAACAGCTCGATCATGAACTCGGGGGCCGAGCGAGACAGGATGATGGGAGCGCCGCGCAGCGTAAGGTCCACTTCCATGATCATGGCGCGAACGCGGTCGCCGCTGCGAAGGTTTTCCTTGGGGATCATCTCGCTGCGACGCAGGCGACCTTCCACGCGACCGGACTCGACAATGATGTCGCCCTTGTCCATGCGCTTGACGGTGCCAGTAAAGATGCGTTCGCCGCGCGACATGAAGTCGTTGAGCAGCATTTCGCGCTCGGCGTCACGGATCTTCTGCAGGATGACCTGCTTGGCAGCCATGGCGCCGATACGGCCGATAGGGACCGACTCAACGCTCTCTTCGATGTATTCCCCGACTTCGATGTCCGCGATGCGCTCCTTGGCGTCCATCAGCAGCTCTTCGGCTTCGGGGTTCTGCAGACCTGCCTCGTCAGGCACTACCAGCCAGCGACGGAAAGTCTCATAGTTGCCGCTGTCGCGATCGACGGACACGCGGATGTCCACCTCGCCCTGGTACAGCTTTTTGGTAGCCTGGGCCAAGGCCGACTCCACGGCGCCCAAGACCACATCGCGCTCAACGTTCTTCTCGCGCGAAATGGCCTCAACCAACATCAACAATTCGCGATTCATGCGACGACTCTCCTGTTTCTATCACCCGCAGGCGGCAGCTGCCAACAGCACCAACCCACTCCAAACCATCCAGTGACTCAGCCCGGCACTTGACCAGTCTTCGCCCCCCGCCCCTTGAAATCCACAATGGGCGCCAACCGGGCGTCCCTTAGCTCATCAAGCGTAAACCCCAGCGCCTGCAAGGGGGCTGGTACGCGTTTCTTGCTTATTTTCTGACCAGGCTTGCCTGCGGGCTCATCGCTCCAGACGATCTGCCATCCACCCGATTCGGCCCGCTCCAGCGTGCCACGAAATTTCTTGCGGGTGGCATTGACCTGCCCCACCGCCGCAGCGCCGATAGGCGCTTTCAGCGTGAGATCAACAACCGAACCTTCAAAACGGACAAAGTCCTGCTCGTGGCGCAAGGGGCGATCAATGCCCGGCGACGAGACTTCAAGACGCTTGTATTCAACCCCATCTACCTCCAGCGCAAACTGCAGCTGGCGGGTGACTTTTTCACAGTCTTCCACGGTGACAAACTGATCAACCGCGGGCTCGGGCGCATCGACGGCAGGCTGCACCCATGGCAAGTCGATGGTGACGCGCAGCAGGCCACCCGGAGACCGTTCGATCTCCACCAGGTCGTAACCGAGACCGGTCACAATTTGTTCAACGACTTGCTGTAATGCCACGTGTTCCGTTCAATCCCGAAAAAACAAAAAACCCGATAACCCCCGGAGACTCTTCCCCGACAGCTTCGAGCTCCAAAAGCATTCGACCAAAAAAAACGGGCGGTTGGTACCCGCCCGTTTGGTCGTGAGAGTCACATTATAGCGCGTAAAGCATTGATTTGCAAAGACGAATTGTGCCCCTGCTGTTGTCTGAACGCCCCTTTGGGTGCAACACAACCGCCCATGCCGCATACGGAGCCAAGCCCATGCGCTGCATCAGAATTTTTTTATCAAAACTGCCTGTAGTGCAAGCACATTCTTGATTCGCTGCTACGACAGTGATAGCGGTTTCAACAACTCGGCCAGGTCACTTTCGGTAAACAACGGTTCCTTGCGCCCCGCGCTGGCGTCATACAGGCTGCTGGCCAACTGGGCTTTGCGCTCCTGCAGCGCCAGAATGCGCTCTTCAATCGTGCCCTGCGCCACCAGCTTGATCACCCACACGCTCTGGGTCTGGCCGATGCGATGGGCGCGGTCGGTGGCCTGGGCCTCCACGGCGGGGTTCCACCACGGGTCGTAGTGGATGACTGTGTCGGCCTGGGGCAGATTCAGCCCCACCCCGCCGGCCTTGAGGCTGATCAAGAACAACGGCACTTGCCCACTCGTGAACTGCTCGATGATCGCGTCGCGCCGCTGGCTTTGCCCCGTGAGCTTGACCCAGGGCAACTTGCGCTTCTTCAGCTCAGCCTCGATCAGGGTGAGCATGCTGGTGAACTGCGAGAACAGCAAAATGCGCCGCCCCTCGGCCAGCATCTCGGGCAGCAAGGTCATGAGCTGATCCAGCTTGGCCGAAGCGTTGACCTTTTTGGCGGCATCCAGCGGCACCAGTTGCGGGTGGCAGCACACCTGGCGCAACTTGAGCAGCGCATCGAGGATGGTGATCTGCGATTTGGCCAGCCCCTTGGACTGCAGGGCTTCGCGCACGGTTCTCTCCATGCCCAGGCGAATGGTTTCGTACAGATCGGCCTGCGCGCCGGTCATTTCCACCGGCATCACGGTTTCGACCTTGGGCGGCAGCTCGCTGGCAACCAGCGCCTTGGTACGCCGAAGCATGAACGGCGTGATGCGCGTGCGCAACTGCACCATGCGCGCGCTGTCGCCCAGTTTCTCAATGGGGGTGCGAAACATCTCCTTGAAACGCTGCTGGCTGCCCAGAAAGCCCGGCATCAAAAAGTGAAACAGGCTCCAGATCTCGCCCAAGTGGTTTTCCATGGGCGTGCCCGAAAGGCACAGCCGGTGGCGCGCCTGCAACTGGCCCACCACCTGCGCGGCGTGCGTGCTGGCGTTCTTGATGTTTTGCGCCTCGTCGAGCACCACCAGGTGCCATTCGTGCGCCAGCCAGCGCTCGCGATCGCGTTGCAGCAGTGAATACGGAGCGATGACGAGATCGTGCTCGGCCACCGAGTCGGCTACCTCATGGCGGCCCGCACCGTGCAGCACCAAGCTGCGCAGGCCCGGGCAAAACCGCGCGGCCTCGCGCTGCCAGTTGCCCATCAGGCTCACGGGCGCAATGATGAGCGCGGGGTGCGTGAGGCGGCCCGCGTCTTTTTCGACCTGGATATGCGCCAGGGTCTGCAGCGTCTTGCCCAGGCCCATGTCGTCGGCCAGCACACCGGCCAAACCATGGGCGCTCAGAAACTGCAACCAGTTCAGGCCCTGCTGCTGATAGGGCCGCAGGGTCGCCTTGACAGTGGCGGGCAGCGGCACCTCGGGCAGCGCGCTGGCGCCGTGCAACTGGGCCACCATGGCGCGCAAAGCGGCTGCGCCTTCCCACACCGCGCCATCCCCTAGCGCGGCGCTGGTGCGCACGGCCTCCATGCGCGAAAGCTTCAGGCTGTCGCCATTGAAGTCGTGGGTGCGGTCGCCCACCAGATCGAGCAGGGCAGCCATCCATGGTCGAAGGGCATCGGTGGGCAGGCGCAGAAAACCGGGGCCCGTCTGCGAAGGCAGATAGACATGCGAGGGCAAGCGGGGCAGCCCGGTTTGGGGATCCTGCGGCTGTGCTGCGGCGGCGGCAATCAGGTCGGGCAGCCAGGGCAGGATGTTGTGGCGCACGCCATTGATCTCCATGCCCAGCGACAGGGCAAACCACGGGGACGTGGCTTCGTCGTCTCCCTCGGGCTGCAGCGCCACGGCCAGCGCGTCGGCGTGGGTAATCCAGCCACCCAGTGACGCATCGAGGGTGATTTCAAAACCTGCCTCGCGCAGCACCCCAAAACCGTTGTCGGCCCAGTGCATCCAGTCGTTCTGCGAGCGCTCACCGGGAATGCCGAACAGCCCGTCGTCGGTGGCCAGCAGGCCCAGGTCCATCAGGCGCTCGATGGCTCCCAGCTCGGCTTGCGCATCGCGCTGCAGCAGCACCTGACCGCCGTCGGCCGCAGTCACCAGCACGCTGAGCTCCTGCCCGACCCACCAACCCACATGGCCCTGGTAGTCAAACCGCAGTTGCGCGGTGATGAGGCCCAGGTCCGGCACGTCTTGCGCCGGAACGGGCGCAAGGTGCAGGCGCGCCACGGGCTGGACACCCTGCACCCGCGTGAGCGCACCCAGCACCGGCGGCAACGGCAGCACGCCGCCCAAACGGCTGGCAACCTCGGCCTGGTGCCGTTGCAGCGCCGTGGCGCTCAACGCGGGCGCCTTGAGCAACAGGGCCAGCTGCGCAGCGCTGAGGCCATCGGCCTCGACCGTGCCACAGACGCCGTTGACGGCATCCAGATACAGCGGCGGGCTGTTGATGCACAGCGTGGCCGATGTACCGGGCAGGCTGGCGCGCAAGGCCCAGGTGCTTTCGCCACCGGCGGCTGGCGGGGCCTCGCGCCATGTCCAGTGGATGGGAAGGGGGTCACCCCAGCGCAGCGCAGCCCCCACCGTGGAGCCTCCCGCATCCGCAAACAGGCTGCCGGTGCTGGCTGCCTGCTGCAGCGCCATTACCCCCACCGCGCCTTCCAGCACCGCCACCGGCCCGGCGCTGTAGGCCGAGTAGTAGCCCATGCCGCGCGGCATGGCACGCAGCAGTTGCAAAACCTGGCGATCGGCATCACTCGCGCGGTCAAACACCGCCTGCCCCGGGCCGGGCTGGGTGCGAATCTGTTTGGGTTTGGCCCAGCCGCCAGTCACCTTGGGGTAAGACACCACGGCCTCCAGCTGCATTTGCTGCGCACTGGCGCGCGGCAGCCCGACGGTGGAGACCAGGTACAGGTATTGCTCGGGCCGGTCGGGTCTGGAGCCTGACGCCGCCACAACCGGCGGGGCCGACAGACCTGCGGCGCGGTCCCAGTCCTGCAGCCAGTGCACCAGCCGCGCGTCGGCCTCGGCGCGTGCCACAGCCTCCCTGCGCTCGTGCAGCGCCTTCAGGGCATGAGCGGCTGGGGCAGGCATGGGCTCTTGCGCGGTGTTGTGCGCTTGGGCCGGGTTCTGGTGCGCAGCCTGCAGGGTCAGTGCCACTGAGTGCTTGCAGTCCTCGCCAACGGGGCAGCTGCAGTCACCCGACCACAGTGTGAGCTGCCCATTGGGCGCAATGACCAGCTCTACCGACACCTCATAGGGTTCGGGCATGCTGCCTTGCACCTCGCCTTCGATGTGCCAGCAACCATTGCCCTCGGCTTCGATGTCGGTGCGCACCACGCCCGCCCTGCGGAAAAGATCCATGCCACGCGACCAGGCCCCCTTGTCACATTGGGCCTGCAACGAATTGATGTGAAACCACGGGAAGCGTGACATAGGAAAAATATTAAGCAAAATATGCTTCTAACGCTTTACTGGTAAGCGCTAGCAGCTATTAAAAAAGGATCAATTCAACCCGATGGCAACGCAGCATCCAGAGCATCCTCTGCCCGCAACCCGGCATTGAAGTGCCCCTGCAGGTCGGCCAAGGCTGCAATGCGGCAGCTACGCACTGCGCGCCGCGCGCACCCGCTCAAACACTGCCTGCGCTTCACCGCCCGCCCCACCACCGTGCGGGGCGGCCTGCAGGCTGGCCAGCAGCCGCGCCAGCACGGGCGCCTGCGGCAGCAGCGGCCCCAGAAAGCGCGCCGTCGTGCCATCGGCAATCAACAAGGTGGGAAAAGTTTCCACATCCAGGTCACCGGCCAGGTCTGCATCGTCTTCAATGTCCACCCACACAAAGCGCATCTGGGGGTGCGCCCTGGCCAGATCGTCAAACAGCGGCCGATAGTCGCGGCAGGTGCCGCACCAGTTGGCGCACAGGCACACCGCCCACCAGCCGCTGCCAGGGGCCACAAGGGGTGAATCGGGCAACGCGGCCGGGCTGTGCATCGGGGGGCTCTCCTTCAAGACCCGCGCCGCTCCCGGGCACGGTAAACGCCGATGGTACCCACTGCGGATGCCTGGTTGCCCCAGGCGTTGCGCACAAAGGTGCTGACCGCGGCCACATCGTCGTCGCCCAGCACTTGCATGAAGGGCGGCATGCCGTGCGGGCGCGGGTTGCCCGCCGTGGCCGGCAGGTAGCCACCCTGCAACACCACGCGCACGAGGTTGGTGGGGTCTTGCAGCACCACGGCGCGGTTGCCCGCCAGGGCCGGAAAGGCCCCCGGCTTGCCCTCGCCGTTGTCGCCATGGCATTGCGCGCAGTGTTGCTCATACACCTTGGCACCCCGCTCCAGCGTGGCGGCCGAGGGTTTGACCACTTCTGCGGGGGCGATGGCCCGCTGCGGCAGCGCACGCAGGTACACGGCAATCGCTTGTGCATCGGCATCGTTCAGAAACTGCGTGCTACGAAAAACCACCTCGGCCATGGGCCCGGTCACCGAGCCCTGCGGCGCCACGCCGGTCTTCAGCAGGGCCACCACAGCCTCCACGGGCCAGTGCGCCACGCCCGCCTCGGCAGCCACATTGAGCGCCGGGGCATACCAGTTCTGCACAGGAATCAGCCCCCCGCTGAATGCCTGCGCCTGGCGGCTGGCGCCCAGTGCATTGCGCGGTGTGTGGCAGGCCGCGCAATGGCCCAGGCCGTTGACCAGGTAGGCACCCCGGTTCCATTCGGCCGACTGCACGGGCCCGGGCGCGAACGTGCCGGGCGTGAAGAACAGCGCCCGCCACACGCCCAAAGCCGCCTGCGTGTTGTATGGAAAGCGCAGCGCGTGCGGCCGGTTGGCCTGCGCCACCGCGGGCAGGCTTTGCAGATAGGCATAGATGGCATCGGAATCCTCGCGCGTCACCTGCGTGTAGTTGGGGTAGGGAAACGCCGGGTACAGCAGGCGCCCGTCCTTGGAGCGGCCGTTGTGCAGCGCGCGCCAGAACTCGGCGGCCGACCAGTTGCCAATGCCTGTCGCCTTGTCGGGCGTGAGGTTGGTGGTGTGAATCACGCCAAATGGCGTGTCGATGCCGCGCCCTCCCGCATAGGGCGCACCACCCTGCACGGTGTGGCAGGCCATGCAGTTGCCCGCGCGGGCCAGGTATTCGCCGCGCGCCACCAGTTCGGGCGCGGCGGGCAGAACCTGTGACAGGGCCTGCGATTCGGCCGGCAGGGCGGCCTCGCCGCGCAGGTTGAGCGCTGCCACCACGGCGGTGCCCAGCGCCAGCAAGGCCACGGCGAAGAAAAGGGTCCAGAGGATGCGTTTCATGCCATGCCCCTTCAACGCGCCGCCGCATCAACCACCGGCACACCATCCACCCCGCCGCAGCGCACCGGCATGGCCCCTGCCAGTCGGTCGGCGGGTTTGCCACCCCCGGGCACCGGCTGGGCCGCCAGCCAGGCCGATACCGCACTCACCTCGTCGGGCGAAAGCTGGCGCGCAATGTCGGCCATGCAATCGGGTGCCTGCGCGCGGCGCTGGCCGGTTTTCCAGGCGCCCAACTGGCTGTTGAGGTAGTCGCGTGGCAGGCCCAGCAAGCCAGGAATCGACGGATTGAGCCCCGTCATCGCCTGGCCATGGCATTGCACGCAGGCGGGCAACTGGCGCGCCACGTCGCCCTGCTGCACCAGCTGGCGTCCGCGCTCCAGCACCTGCGGCCCAGCCTGGGGCGCCGGGGGTGGCGCATAGGGCACCTGCAGCCCGGCAAAGTGGGTCGCAATCTCGCGCAGATAGTCGTCTGTGAGGTGCTCGATGAGGTAGCCCATCTGCGGATAACTGCGCCGCCCCTCCCGAAAATTGACCAGCTGGTTGAACAGGTAACCCGCCGGCTTGCCCGCGAGGCGCGGGAAAAATCCCTCTTGCGTGGCGCGACCTTCCTTGCCGTGGCAGGTGGTGCAGGCCAGCACGCGCGGCCCCATGGCGCTGTCCACATTGGCGGTGGCCCCAGAAGCAGCCACGGCCGGCATGGCCGCCAGCGCACAGGCACCCAGGACAGCCGACCACAGCAACGACAACACATAACGCAGGGGGCGGAGCAGGCAATTCGTCATGGGCAGATTCTGGCCGGAACACGATGGACTTGTGCAGGCGTGCGGCTTTGCAAGACCGCTGAATGCACCGGGCTGGCCAAGTTGTCCAAGCGCCCGGCGCCAGTCACTTCATCTTTGACGGCAGGCGAATCGTGTCGCCCGCCACCATGAACGCGCCCCAGCCCCGGTGGTGCAGCGTGCGCGGGTCCTTGCACTCCGGATCGGTCCAGGCCTTGACGACCTCCAGCACAAAGAAGTTGTAGCGGTTGACAAACCGCGTATCGACCACCTTGCACTCCAGGTTGGCATGGCACTCGGCAATCAGCGGCGCGCCCACCACCGAAGCGGGCGCTGGCGTCAGGCCAAACGCCGTGAACTTGTCCACGCTGCGGCCCGAGCTGTTGCCGCAGTCGACCACTTTTTGCGCCAACTCCAGGGTGGGGATGTTCAACACGCATTCGCGCGTGGCTTTGAGCGCCGTGAAGCTGAAATCGCGGCTGCTGACCACGCAGCCCACCAGCGGTGGCTCGAACTCCATCATGGTGTGCCACGACATCGCCATGGCGTTGATGCGGCCCTTGTGCGCCGTGCTCAGCAGCAGGACCGGACCCGGTTCGAGCAGCCCGTAAACCTTGGACAGAGGAAACGATCGCTTGGCCATGGTGAAACCTCCTGCCGGGTGAGATTGACGGCGGCGCGAGCCGGGCTGGCGGAGAAATCATACGGGTTTGCATTCAACCGGATCACAAGGCGAGGAGCCGAAGACAGTGCTGTCGCACAGCAAGGCGACCCAACGACGGTAGCCGCTTGAAGGCAAAGCCGTATCAGTGCGCCTGCTCGAAATCGATGAAACCGCGCTCCACATTGGTGCTGACCAGTTTCACGCGGATCTTCGCCCCCACGTCCAGGTTGAAATCACCCGACACCAGCAGGCCCTCGGCCGGCGGCGTGAAGATGCGCACCCAGGTGGCGCTTTCGGTGCGACCGGTGACGATGGCGTCAAACTGCTTGCCGATCAGCCCCTGCATGAACAGCGCCGCCTCGGACTTGCGCACGCTGCGCTCCACCTTTTGCGCCGCGTCTTCCTGGTGGGTGCAATGCTCGGCCAATGTGGCCAGCTCGGCCATGCCATAGGGCGCACGCTCGCCCGACAGCAGGGCCTTGACCATGCGCAGGCTGACGAGATCAGGGTAACGGCGGTTGGGCGCGGTGGAATGCGTGTAGTCGCGCACGGCCAGGCCAAAGTGGCCGATGGGCTCGCCCCGGGCATGCTCCACCACATATTCGCCCGAGCCCATCAGCTTGATGATGACCAGCGACAGGTCGGGAAAGCGCAGCGGATCGGCCTTGCGCTGGCGCGCCAGAAAGCCCTCCAGCGCACGCGAATCGGGCTCTTTGGGCAGTGCCTCGCCGTATTTGCTGGCCACTTCCACGATACGCAGCCAGCGCTCGGGCGAGCGCACCACCCGCCGCAAGGCGCTGCCGCCATGCTGCGCCAGAAACTGCGCCGTGCAGGTGTTGGTGGCAATCATGAATTCTTCAATCAGCTGGCGCGCGCGGTTTTGCTCCTGCTGGCGGATGTCCACCACACGGTCGCCGTCGAACACGGCGCGCGGCTGAAAGGTCTCCAGGTCCAGCGAGCCGGCGGCGCGCCGGCGCGCACGCATGCGCTGGGCCACCGCGTCCTGGGTGCGCAACTGCTCGTCCATGCCGGGCACGGCGCAGGCGGCCTCGGGCAGGTCGCCTTCGCCTTCGATCCACGCTGCCACCGCGTCGTAGGCCAGCTTGGCGTGGTTGCGCACGCGCGCGCGGTGCACCGTGGAATGGGTGACAACGCCTTCGGCATCCACCACCATTTCGGTCACGATGGCCAACCGGTCCTCGCCCGGATTCAGCGAGGTGAGGTCGGTGGACAGGCGCTCGGGCAGCATTGAAAATACCCGCGCCGAGGTGTAAACCGACGTGGTGTTGGTGTGCGCGTGCTGGTCGATGGCCGAGTTTTTCTTGACCAGCGCGTCCACATCGGCCACCGCCACAAAAATCTTCACCGCACCGTTGCCCATGGCACCGCATGCCGTCAGTTGATCGAGGTCAAGCGAATCGTCGTTGTCGATCGAGCACCAGGGCAGCGCCGTGAGGTCGCGAATGCGCGGGTCGTCGTCCTGCCCGGCGGCATCGATGGTCTGCAGCTGCTGCAGGGCGCGCGGCGGAAACTCGGGCTCCAGGCCCCGCTCCTTCATGGCGTCAATGGCAATGCGCACCAGGTCGCCGCGGTGAAATGTGTGTTGTTTGTCCATGGCTCCAATGTAAGTTGTTGCCGCAGACCTGTTACCAAAAAACCGCAAACGGGCTGTCAGCGTGACAGCACGGCGGCAGGCTTCACCGCCATGAACACCACCATGGCCACCACCGACAACGCGGCACCCAGCCCAAAAGCCAGGCCCGGCGCCACCGCCCACAGCGCGCCGGCCATCAGCGATGCGGGCAGATACAAGCTGCCCGTGACAAAGTTATAAACGCCCACGGCCGTGGCCCGGCGCTCGGGCTCCAGGTCGGCGATGAAGGCCTTGCTTTGCGACTCTTCGATGGCATAGAACACGCCATACAGGCAAAAGATGCCCACCATTTCCCAGCGGCTGTCGGCTACCACCAGCCACAGGTTCAGGGCCGCATACAGCGCATAGCCCAGCACCACGATGCGGCTGCGCCCTACCCTGTCGCCCAGCCGTCCCACCAGCGGTGCGGCCACCACGCAAACCACGTTGAACAGTGCATACAGCAGCACGATGTCGGTCATGCCAAAGCCCACGTCGTGGGCCTTGAGCAAAACAAAACCGAGGCTGAAATACGCCAATGCAAACACCCCCGCCGGCAGCAAAAACCGCTTGAACGGCGTGCTGAGCTGCTGCCAATTCTGGCGCACGCTCTCGCGCGCATGGGGCTGACCGCGCTGGTCGGGGATGCGCGTGAGCACCACCACGGCCACCACTGCCGGCACAAAGGCCACCAGAAACAGCAGGCTGTAAGTGCTGGCCGATTCACCCAGCGATTTGAGCAGCGCATAAGCCACCAGCGGGCCCAGCACGGCGCCCGATTTGTCCAGCGCCTTGTGCACCCCAAAGGCGTAGCCCCGCGATTCTTTGGCGGCAATCGACGATAGCCAGGCATCGCGCGGCGGGCCGCGAAAGCCCTTGCCCAGCCGCTCGACAACGCGAAAGATCGACAACCCCACGATGGACGACGACACCAGCAAGATCAGCTTGGCCAATGTCGAAAATGCATAGCCCGCCGTGGCAAACCACTTGCGCCGGCCGCTGCGGTCCGACAGCCAGCCCGCCAGGTAATTGAGCGACGAGGCCGAAAAATCCGCCAGCCCCTCGATCAGCCCCAGCAGCGCGGTGGATGCTCCCGCCACCGTGGTGAAGAAGACGGCAAACACCGAGAAGATCATCTCGGAGCTCAGGTCGGTGAGAAAACTCACCAGGCCGAGCTTGAGCACATCCGGGTGCAGCTTGGCGCGGCGGGTTCGGGCGTTGGCCTCTGTGGCGGGTGATTCTGCCGGGCGCAGGCTCATGGATTTCTTCCAGGGTCGTCAACACCGCCATTGTGATGCGCACCACGGGCCGCTCCCACCACGCACGGGAACGGCGGATTCATCATCAGCAGCGCAGAATATTGCTATTATTTTAATAGCTTATAGCGCTTTATTCGTAAGGGCTGAAGGCCATTTTTATCATTATTTTTACCAACCAACCAGATAAAAGCCTGTGGCACCATTGCCCCATCACCCCCGGCAACGCCAACGGCAGGCGCCCGACTTGTCCGTTCAATGCCCACAGCACCCGCTATTGCACAAGGCACCCACCATGACCGCAACGCCCTTCACCAACCCCACAGCCACCTGGAACCAGCGCTACGCCGCCGAGAACCATCTTTTTGGCCAGGAACCCAACGACTACCTGCGCGCGCAGGCCCACCACCTCGCCCCCGGTGGCCGCGTGCTGTGCGTGGCCGATGGTGACGGGCGCAACAGCGTCTGGCTGGCACGCCAGGGCCTGCAGGTGGATGCCTTTGACATCTCGGACGTGGGCGTAGCCAAGGCCAGGCAACTGGCGGCAAATGCCCAGGTTGCGGTGAACTACAGCGTGGCCGATTGCGACCAGTGGCCCTGGCCCACTGCCACTTATGACGCCGTGGCGGCCATCTTTGTGCAGTTTGCCGACCCCGCCATGCGCGAACGCCTGTTCGCCAATATGGTGGCTGCACTCAAGCCCGGCGGCGTGCTGGTGTTGCAGGGCTACACCCCCAGGCAACTGGAATACAAGACCGGCGGGCCACCCATCCTGTCGCACCTTTACACGCCAGAGATGATCCGGTCCGCCTTCGCGGGCCTGCAGATCATCGAACTGCGCGACTATGAAGCGGTGCTGAACGAGGGAACCCAGCACTGTGGCCAGTCGGCATTGCTGGGGCTGGTGGCGCGCAAGCCATAAGGCACCGCCAAAAGACGCGACGGCCATGCCCACCCCCGAAAGCCAGGCGCCCCCTGCGATACCAGCGCGTCAAGGGCTGAGCGCTGCCGAGGCGGCCCGCCGCCTCGCCACCGAAGGCCCCAACCTGCTGCCGGGCAGCGCGCCCAAGTCCACGCTGGCCATCGTGCGGGACGTGGTTACCGAGCCCATGTTTCTCATGCTGCTGGCCGCTGGCAGCATCTACCTGGCGCTGGGCGACCGGGGCGAGGCGCTGTTTTTGCTGGGCTTTGTGTTTGTGGTCATCGGCATCACGCTGGCGCAAGAACGCAAGACCCAGCGCGCGCTCGAATCCCTGCGCGACCTGTCGGCCCCGCGCGCGCTGGTGATCCGCGACGGCCAGGAACAGCGCATTGCCGGGCGCGAGGTGGTGCGCGGCGATCTGCTCGTGCTGCACGAGGGCGACCGCATTGCCGCCGACGCGCTGCTGATCGACGGCCAGCTCGAAGTGGACGAATCCCTGCTCACCGGCGAAGCCGTGCCCGTGGCCAAACTGCCCTTGGCACAAGACAGCCAGAACGCGCAGGCATCTGCCAGCGCGGGGGCCCCGGCCGCCAACGCCGGGCCGCCCCAAGCCAGGCCAGCCCCCTCGGGGGGCAGCGCAGCACACGAAGTGGCAAGCGTGGGGGCCGTGGCCGCCAGCGCCGGGCCGCCCCAAGCCAGGCCAGCCCCCTCGGGGGGCAGCGCAGCACACGAAGTGGCAAGCGTGGGGGCCGTGGCCGCCAGCGCCGGGCCGCCCCAAGCCAGGCCAGCCCCCTCGGGGGACAGCGCAGCACACGAAGTGGCAAGCGTGGGGGCCATCTACGCCAGCACCGTGGTCACGCGCGGCGTGGCGGTGGCGCAGGTGTGCGCCACCGCCGCCCACACGGCCGTGGGGCGCATTGGCGCCGACCTTGCCGCCACGGTAGAGCCGCATTCTGCGCTGCAGCAGGGCTCGCGCCGACTGGTGCGCAACCTCGGAATTGGCGCGCTGGTGCTGGCCCTGGCCCAGGTACTGCTGGGCTGGTGGTGGAACGGCCGCCCGCTGCTCGAAAGCCTGTTGTCGGGCATTGCGCTGGCCATGGCCATCCTGCCCGAGGAGATTCCGGTCATTCTGACCGTGTTTCTGGCGCTGGGTGCGTGGCGCATTTCGCACCAGAAGGTGCTGACACGGCGCGTCACCGCCGTCGAGGCGCTGGGCGCCATCACGGTGCTGGCAGTGGACAAAACAGGCACGCTCACCATGAACCGCATGGCCGTGGCCGAGCTGACCAGCGGCGAGCAGCATTTCCGGCCCGAAAGCGCCAGTGAACTGCCCGAGCACTTTCACCTGCTGGCCGAATTTGCCATGCTGGCCACGCCCGCCGACCCGTTCGACCCGATGGAAAAGGCCATCCAGCATTTTGGCCACCAGTGGCTGCAGGGCACCGAGCATGTGCACGACGGGCGCGAGCCCGAGTTTGAATACGCCCTGTCGGGCGAGATTCTGGCCATGACGCGCGTGTTTGCCAGCGACGAGCCCAACGTGCACCTGCTGGCCACCAAGGGCGCACCCGAGGCCGTGGCCGACCTGTGCCACCTTGACGCCGCGCAGCAGGGCGCCATCCGCCGCCAGGTGGAGGCCATGGCCGAGCGCGGCCTGCGCGTGCTGGGCGTGGCGCGCGGCCGCTGGAAAGGCGCAGCCCCGGCACCCGGCCAGAGCCCGCCGTGGCCGCAAAGCCAGCACGATTTCGACTTTGATTTTCTCGGCCTGGTGGCCCTGGCCGACCCGCCGCGCACCGAGGTGCCCGCCGCACTGGCCGAGTGCCGACGTGCCGGTGTCCGCGTGATCATGATGACCGGCGACCACCCCGCCACGGCCCGCGCCATCGCCCAGCAGGTGGGCCTGTCCAACCGCCCCGACGTCATCACCGGCGCGCAGCTGGAGGCGCTGGACGATGCCGCCCTCAGCGAGCGGCTGCGCCATGTGGACCTGTGCGCGCGCCTCAAGCCCCAGCACAAGCTGCGCCTGGTGCAACTGCTGCGCGCCAGCGGGGAGGTGGTGGCCATGACCGGCGACGGCGTGAACGATGCGCCCGCCCTCAAGGCCGCCGACGTGGGCATTGCCATGGGCGAGCGCGGCACCGACGTGGCGCGCGAGGCCGCCGCGCTGGTGCTGCTGGACGACAGCTTTGCCCGCATCGTGGCTGCCATCCGCCAGGGGCGGCGCATCGACAGCAACATCCGCAAGGCCGTGCGCTTTGTGTTTGCCGTGCATGTGCCCATCATCGGGCTGGCGCTGGTGCCCACGCTGCTTCACTGGCCGGTGCTGCTGCTTCCGGTGCACATCGTGCTGCTGGAGTTGCTGATCGACCCGGCCTGCTCCATCGTCTTCGAAGCCGAGGCCGAAGACAGCGACACCATGGCACGCGCACCGCGCCCGGTCTCCGACTCGCCCTTTGCGGCCGCACCGTTGCTGTGGTCGGTGCTGCAAGGCCTGGGCCTGGCGGCAGTGCTGCTGGGCGGCCAGGCCTGGCTGGTGCACCAGGGCTGGCACCCCGACCAGGGGCGCACCGTGGTGTTTGGCACGCTGGTGCTGTGCGTGCTGCTGCTGATTTTGGCGAACCGGGATCTGTCGCGCCCCGCGCTGCTGGGCGTGACCGACCCGAACCCCTGGCTTTGGCGCATTGCCGCCGCGATGGTGGTGCTGCTGGCTGCGGTGATGGGCATTGCCTGGCTGCGCAATCTGATGGGGCTGGCCTTGCCCGGCGCCCAGGGTGCCGTGGTGGCCGGTTGCCTGCTGGCGCTGTGCCTGGTGTGGCTGGAGCTGGTGCGGCTGGCGGGCCGACACCAGCGCCACACCGCCTCCGGCGCGCGTGGCGCGGCCTGATTCGACGCTTCGCTGATTCGCTGATTCGCTACCGCGTTGGCGCGCCATGCGCGCTGCGCACGGGCGGCGCAGGATGGTCCAGGTCGGGCTTGCGCCAAGGGTCCACATGGGTCATGAGGTTGAGCACCCGGTGGCGCTGCAGCACGCGCTGGCGCGCCAGCACCGCAATGTCATGGCCCGCCTCGACGGTGAGAGCTGCATCCACCTCCAGATGGGCGTCCACCACAATCATGTCGCCCATCTTGCGCGTGCGCACATCGTGCACGCCGCTCACGCCAGGTGTCTCCAGCAGCGTCTGGCGAATGGCCTGCACTTCCTGTTCGTCCACCGATCGGTCCATCAGGTCGTGCAGCGCATCCCAGCCAAACTGCCAGCCCATCTTGGCCACCATGAAGCCCACGATGAGCGCGGCAATGGGGTCCAGGATGGGATAACCCGCCAGGTTGCCCGCAATGCCGATGCCCACCACCAGCGACGAAGCCGCATCCGAGCGCGCGTGCCAGGCATTGGCCACCAGCATGCTCGACTTGACGCGCTTGGCCACGGCCAGCATGTAGCGAAACAGCAGTTCTTTGCCCACCAGCGCGGCACCCGCCACCCACAGGGCGATCACATGCACTTGCGCAATGGCCTCGGGGTTCTCCAGCTTGACCACCGCCGACCACACCATGCCCACGCCCACACCCAGCAGCAGCAGGCCCAGCACCAGCGAGGCCGCCGTCTCGAAGCGGTGGTGGCCGTAAGGGTGGCCCTCGTCCGCGTCTTTCTGGGAGTGGTGGTTGGCAAACAGCACCACGAAATCGGCCACCAGGTCGGACAGCGAGTGGATGCCGTCGGCTATCAGGCCCTGCGACTTGGCCAGCACCCCCACCACGATCTGGATGGTGGACAGCACCAGGTTGACGCCCACGCTGACCCAGGTGCTGCGCGATGCGGCGGCCGAGCGCTGCGCGGGGGTGTGCTCGGAGTCTTCGGAGTCGTCAGAAAAGTCGTTGAATTTCATGGTGCGGCGTGTGGGGTCGGCTGAGAGAGCAAGGAAAACCGCCTTGGTCATCGCCTGAATGGATGCGCGCGTGTGTGGCGCTGGCGCGTATTTTGCCCGGTGCCTGCTTCCGACTGTGCAAGGGTGCGCTCGTCCAGGCGTGTCTTTGATCCGATCACCCGCCGCAAAGCCGCAGCGCATCCAGGCGACCCCAGGGCGCAAGCCGCTTGAAGGCCCCTCCGTCTCAATGCCGGTGCGTGTGGTGGGCATCGGGCACATGGGCATGGGTGTGCGACTGGGCCCCATGCTGGTGCCAATGGCTGTGGCTGCCCTGAGGCATCGAGGAGTGGGCGTGGTTGTGGTGCCCGTCGTCGTGCCGGTGTGCGTGTTCGTGCTCGGTGGCCTCGTGGTCATGCGGGTGCTCGTGCGTTTCGGCCAGGTGCAACACCACCCCGGCCACCATCAGCAGGCCGCCCACCACCACCAGCCCACCGGCAGTGCGGTCGCCCATGGCAAACGCCAGCACCGCGCCGATGAACGGCGCAAACGCAAACACCGAACCCGTGCGCGCCGCGCCAAACGCGCGCTGCGCCAGCAGGTAACAACGCAGGCTGAGCCCATAGCCCGTGGCCCCCACAGCCACCATGCCCCAGGCCGCCGCCGCAGTGGGCATGGGCTCGCCCAGGCCCCAGGCCAGCACCGCCGTGGCGCTGGCGCCCAGCGCCGCCTTGACCAGCACCACCTGCGCCGGGTCACGCTCGGCCAGGGCGCGCGACAAGGTGTTGTCCGCCCCCCAGGCCATCGTGGCCAGCAAAACAGCCAGCAGACCGGCCAGCTCTACGCCCCCCAGGCGCCCCTGATCCACCACCAGCGCCACGCCCCCGGCCAGCAGCAACAGCATTGCCGCCCACACCCGCCGGTCCATGGTTTCGTGGTACAGCCGCCAGGCCAGCAGCGCGGTGAAAAGCGCCTCCAGCGTCAGCATCAACGATGCGCTGCTGCCACTGGTGCGCTGCAGCCCCCAGGCCAGCGCCACCGGCCCCACCACCGCTCCCAAACCCGCCATGGCCAGCAGGCGGGACGTGTCGGCCCGTCGCAAGCGTGCCTCTTGCTGCACCGGCTTGCGCAACACCGCCCCCATGCCGGCAGCACCGGCATACAGCAACGCCGCCGTGCTGAAAGCGCCCAGGCCAGCGCCCAGGTGCTGCACCAGCGGCGTGCTGACGCCAAACAGCACCGCCGCCAGCAGCGCCAGGGCGCCTCCGCGCAAGGCGGGTCCGTGGAGATGAAACACCAAAATACTCCTGTATTAATAGCTGATAGCGCTTACTGCATAAGCGCTGGAGCCGCTTTTTGCCTGATTAGCGACTTGTCTCGGATGTGTACCCGCATCCGTTCGGGCCAAGCCTGTCGAAGCCACGGCGCCCCTTGCAAACAGCCCTTCGACAAGCTCAGTGCGAACGGGGTCTGAGACAAGTCGCTGATACCAGGACCTTTTGTTCAAATTTTGGGGCCAGCGCCCGGCACCATGGCCGCCGCCACCAGCCGCTGCGTGTAGGGGTGCTGCGGCGCATCCAGCACCTGGCCGACGCTGCCGCTCTCCAGCACCTCGCCGTCCTTCATCACCAGCACCTCGTGCGCCATGGCGCGGATCACATCCACATCGTGGGTGATGAGCAGGTAGCTCAGGCCCTTTTCCTTTTGCAGACGCTGCAACAGCGACAGCACCTGCTGCTGGATGGTGACGTCCAAGGCGCTGGTGGGCTCGTCGAGCACCAGCACCTGCGGCTGCACGATGAGCGCGCGCGCAATGGCCAGGCGCTGGCGCTGGCCACCCGAAAATTCGTGCGGGTAGCGTGCCAGCAGGCCGGGGTACTGCGCTTCGGTCAAGCCCACCTCCAGGAGCGCCGCTTCCACCCGCGCACGCCGCTCGGTCACGCCGAGCGCGGACTCGTGCACCTTGAGGCCCTCGCCCACGATCTCTTCGACCGTGAGGCGCGGCGAGAGCGACGAGAACGGGTCCTGGAACACCACCTGCACGCGCCGGCGCAGCTGCTGGTTGGCGGGCGTGTTGCGGGTGGCGGGCTGCTGCCAGCCCTGCCCCGCCACGGCCAGTGCGCCCCCAAATGGCAGCAGGCCCAAAATGGCCTGCGCCAGTGTGGACTTGCCCGAGCCCGATTCGCCCACCACGCCCAGCGTGCGGCCCGGTAGCAATTGCAGCGTGGCCCCCTGCACTGCCACAAATTCGCCTTTTTTGAACCAGCCGCGCACACCGCGCAAGGGCGTGGGGTAGACCACGCGCACGCCCTGGGCCTGCACCACGGGCGCGGTGCCGACGGGCGGCGCGGCCTCGACCACATCGCGCCGGGGCTGGCTGGCAATCAGGCGGCGGGTGTAGTCGTGTTGTGGGGCGCCAAACACATCGGCCACACGGCCCTGCTCCACCAGCACACCCTGCTCCATCACGGCCACGCGGTCGGCAAAGCGGCGCACCAGGTTCAGGTCGTGCGTGATGAGCAGCACGGCCATGCCACTGGTGCGCTGCAGGTCCGCCAGCAGGTCGAGGATTTGGCCACGCAGCGTGACGTCGAGCGCCGTGGTGGGCTCGTCGGCCAGCAGCAGCGCGGGCTCGCTGGCCAGGGCCATGCCGATCATGGCGCGCTGGCGCTGGCCGCCGCTCAACTGGTGCGGAAAGCTGTTGGCGCGGCGCTCGGGCTCGGGAATGCCGGTTTTTGCTAGCAATTCGATAGCTGCTTGCGCTGACTGGACGGTCGTTAGAGCCCTTTTCAATTCCAAAACCTCGGCGATCTGCTGGCCGATGGTCATGAGCGGGTTCAGCGCCGTCATGGGCTCCTGGAACACCATGGCGATCTCGCCACCACGAATTCCGCGCATCTCGCGCTCTGATAAAGAGAGCAGATCACGCCCGCGCAGCATGGCCTGACCGCTGATTTTTGCATCACCCGCCAGGCGCAGCAGGCTCAAAGCGGTGATGGTCTTGCCCGAGCCGGATTCGCCCACCAGTGCGAGTTTTTCGCCCTGCGCAATGCTGAAGTTGACGCTGCGCACCACTTCTTTGGCACCAAAGCGCACGGTCAGGTCACGCACCTGCAGCAGAGGCATGCTGGCCGCCGAGCCGCCGCCGGGCGCGCTTCCGACGGCGGCGAGAGACCCCTCGGGGGGCAGCGAGGACACGCCAGTGCCGAGCGTGGGGGCCATCATCGGTCGGCCTTTCGGGGATCCAAGGCATCGCGCAGGGCATCGCCCATGAAGGTCAGCAGCAGCAGCGTGACCACCAGCACGCCAAAGGTGGACAGCGAAATCCACCAGGCGTCGATGCTGTTCTTGCCCTGCGATAACAGTTCGCCCAGGCTCGGCGTGCCCGGCGGCACGCCCAGGCCCAGGAAGTCGAGCGATGTCAACGCCAGAATGGCCGCGCTCATGCGGAACGGCAGGAAGGTGACCACTGGCGTCAGGCTGTTGGGCAGGATGTGGCGCCAGATGATCTGCGCATTGCCCACGCCTAAAGCGCGCGCGGCCTTCACGTAGTCGAGCTGGCGGTTGCGCAGGAATTCGGCGCGCACGTAGTCCGAGAGGCCCATCCAGCCGAACAGGCTCAGCAGAATCAGCAGCAGCGAAATGCTGGGCGCGAACACCGCGCTGAAGATGATGAGCAGGTACAGCTCGGGCATGGAGCCCCAGATTTCGATGAAGCGCTGAAAGGCCAGATCCGTCTTGCCGCCAAAAAAACCCTGGATGGCCCCCGTGAGCACGCCCAGCACCACGCCCGTCACCGTGAGCGCCAGCGCGAACAGCGCACTCACGCGAAAACCGTAGATGAGCTGCGCCAGCAGGTCGCGTCCCCGGTCGTCGGTGCCCAGCCAGTTGTCCCGCGTGGGCGCCGAGGGGTTGGGCGCCTTGGCGAAGTAGTTGAGCGTGTTCGGGCCGTAGGGGTTGAGGGTATAGAGCGCCCAGTTACCGCCCCCCGTGATGCGCTCGCGGATAAAGGGGTCGAGGTAGTCGGTCGGCGTCTCGAAGTCGCCGCCAAAGGTCTTCTCGGGGTAATCCTTGAGCATGGGAAAGTAGGTCTGACCCTCGTAGCGCACGATGAGCGGTCGGTCGTTGCTGACCAGCTCGGCGCACAGGCTGACCAGCACCAGCGCGCAGAAGACGAGCAGGCTCCAGTAGCCCAGGCGGTTGCGCTTGAAACGCAGCCAGGCGCGGCGGGAGGGGGAAAGCGATGCGGGCGCACCGCCCGCAGCAACCGGAGATGTGATGGAGCCCATGGCCTGCTGTCTACCCTGCATCGTGCTGCAATAGGGTCTTGCTGTACTGCAGAAACTCATCAAGGTGCTTTTCGATGATGGCGACGGTGATGGGAAGCTGCAGGCTCTGGTAGTCATGCACCGCGATGTTGCGGAACCCCACCATGCGCTGCAGGCCCTCGGCCAGGGCCGGCTCGATTCGACCGGCCCGTGCCAACAGCGCAAACACATCGCGCGCGCTTTGCGGCACCCCCAGCCGGTCACGTCGGATCAGGTGCTGGCCCATGTCCAGAGTGGCCTCGCAGGCGCGCTGGATGTTCAGGATGGCGGCATCCTGGCGGGTGAAGTTGGTGGCAAAAGTGGCCGGTTCGCTGAAATACTCTTCGCGCGCACGTTGCACGCAGCGCTCGATCGTGGCGGCCTTGTTGATCAGCACGTCATCCACCATAGACGGTTCCTCGCTCTCGGATATCGGCCAGCAAACCAGCGCGCGCCGTGTCCAGCGCGGTCTTTTCGCTCAGAATGGCGCTCTCGAACATCGCGGCCTGCGCATCCTGAGCCCACCACCGCTCGCCCTGGGTGACGACCTGGTATTGCATCACCGTGGACGCGGCACGCAAGTCCAGCAGATCCACAGCGCAACCCGCGATGTCGGCCAGTTCACCGGCAAGCTGCCACAGCAGCGTGACGTCGGCATAGCCAGCCACCAGCACAGCCATATCCAGGTCGCTGTCCGGCCCTTCCGTGCCTTGCACGCGGCTGCCAAAGCCATACACCGCCAGCAGGCCCGGCAGCCGGGCCTGCAGTGTGCGCACGGTGCGCTCGATCACATCAGGGTTGACAGACATACGTGTCCCTCCAACAAAGGCGGCAGCATTGGCACTCGCGGCTAGGAGCCTGTCGGACTTGGGGCGTCGAAAGCGAAAATTGGCCCCAGCGAGGACAGTTTTTGCCGAATTTGCGGCCCCATAGCGGGGCTATGGGGCAAAAAGACGGTGAAAAATGGACCGCTGGGGCCAATTTGCAGTCGACGATTCCCAAGTCCGACAGGCTCCTAGGGTTTGATATCAACGGGGACTGTGTCATGCCGAAAAAGGATTGAGCACTGCAATGCCACACCCATCAAAGTCGCACACATTGCGCGTGACCAGCGTGAGAGCGTGGACTTGGGCTGTGGCGGCGATGAACATGTCGGCCTGGCTGCGCACCTGACCGCGAGCTGCCAGCAGGCCGCGCATCTCGCCGGCGCGGCGCGCGACGGCCTCGGTCACATCGAGAACCGTGATGCGAGCGGCAAGCCCATTGAACAACTCCAGCGCACGCGGTCGAGGCTTGTGCGTCAGGCCGAACAGGATTTCGTCGACCGAAACGGCCGAAACCGCGAAACCTGCCGTTTGGTCCAGCGCTTCAACCCACCGCACCACGCCCGCGTGCGGCACAGGTCGCATCAGTTCGCTGATGATGTTGGTGTCTGCAAGATACACAGTTCAGCGCTCCGGCACAGAGTGCGCCTCGTCCCAGTAGTGCGGGTCGTCCACCATGGGGTTGTAGCGGTTGGAGCGCGGTGGAATTTCGATGCCGTCCTCTGCCCCCTCGGAGATTAACGTCGCACGGATGTCGGCAAACAATTCCGCCCACGTTGGCTTGGCGCGGCCCTCACGCCACTGCTTGAATTCCTCGAACTCCTCGGCGGAAATCAACACCGCCACGGGTTTGTCACGGTTGTAAATGGCTTGAGGCTCTTCGGCAGTCAGCCGCACCACTTCGGAGAACTGCTGTTTGGCGCTGGCAATGTTCCAGGTCATGATGGACCTCCAATATGGACATGATGCCCTTTGATTATGTCCATTTTCAGAAATTCCATCAATCAAACTTCACGCGCGGGTCCACCCACACGTAGCACAGATCGGAAATCAGCTTGGTCACCAGCCCGATCAGCGTGAACAGGTACAGCGTGCCCAGCACCACCGGGTAGTCGCGCCGGATCACGCTCTCGTAGCTCAGCAGGCCCAGGCCGTCGAGCGAGAACAGCGTCTCGATGAGCAGCGAGCCCGCGAAGAACGCGCCAATGAACGCCGCCGGAAAGCCGGTGATGATGGGAATGAGTGCATTGCGGAACACGTGCTTCCAGAGCACCTGGCGCTCAGACAGCCCCTTGGCGCGCGCCGTCAGCACGTACTGCTTGCGGATTTCTTCGAGAAAGGCATTCTTGGTCAGCATGGCCGTCACGGCGAAGCTACCCAGCACCATGGCGATGATGGGCAGTGTGATGTGCCACAGGTAGTCCACGATGCGCGCGCCCCAGCTCAACTCATCCCAGTTGGACGACGTCAGCCCGCGCAGCGGAAACCACTGCAGCTGCCCGCCAAAGACAACCAGCAGCGCCACACCCAGCACGAAGCCCGGAATGGCATAGCCCACCAGGATGAGCAGCGTGGTCACCAGATCGAAGCGCGAGCCCGCGCGCACCGCCTTGGCCACGCCCAGCGGCACGGCCACAAGGTAGCTGATGAAAAAGGTCCACAGCCCGAGGCTGATGGACACCGGCAGTTTCTCAACGACAAGCTGCCACACATCCTTGTTTTGAAAAAAGCTCTTGCCCAGGTCGAAGCGCGCGAACTGGCCCAGCATCTGCAAAAAACGCTCGTGCGCAGGCTTGTCGAAGCCGTAGAGCGCCTTGATCTGCTCCAGACGCTTGGGGTCCACGCCCTGCGCACCCCGGTAGCTCAGCCCCCCGCCCTCGGCGCCACCGCCCGCGCCCGCACCGGCCTTGGCCTCGGCCATGTACTGCTCGACCGGGCCGCCGGGCACGAACTGGATCACCACGAAAGTCAGCAGCAGCACGCCCAGCAGGGTGGGCAGCATGAGCAGGATGCGCTTGAGGATGTAGGCCAGCATCTATCAACCTCTATGTGTAGTCGCAGGGCGGGCGGGCGCCGCGCCGGGCCGCCCCAAGCAAGGCCGGCCCCCTTGATGGGCAGCGACCGGTGCAACGGTGGAGCTTGGGGGCCACTTCACTTAGCCCACCAGGTGTCGATGACCCAGCCTTCACCACTGGAATATGGAGGCACGGTGGCAGGCTTGGCCAGGCGCCAGGCGTTGTAGGCCATGCGGTGGGTGGCAGCCGCCCACTGGGGCACCAGGTAGTGGCTGTGCGCAATCACGCGCTCCAGCGCATGGCAGGCGGGCAGCAGTTGCGCCTCGGTCTTGGCCGAGGTCATGGCGGTGATGAGTGCATCGACGGCCGGGTTCTTCACACCGGCAAAATTTCCAGAATCCTCGGTGTCCGCGGCCTTGCTGCCGAACAGGTCGGCGAACTCCTGGCCCGGGTTGTGCGTTCCCTGGAAGGCCATGGAAGTGATATCAAAGTCAAACTTCTGCAGGCGCTGCTGGTACAGCGCGAAGTCCACCGAGCGAAAGCGCAGCGTGATGCCCAGCTTTTCGAGGCTGCGCATCCAGGGCGTGATGGTGCGCACGCCGCCCTCGTTGCTGTCCATGTATTCGAGCACCATGGCTTCGCCCTGGGCGTTGCGCAGGGCGCCATCGCGCACTTCCCAGCCTGCTTCTTTCAGCAGTTGCTGCGCGCGGCGCAGGTTGGCGCGCAAGGATGCGTCCCCATCGGTGCGCGGCGGCACGGTCATGGGGCCAAAGGCCGCAGCCGGAATGTCTTTGCGAAACGGCTCCATCAGCGCCAGTTCTTCGGGGGATGGCGTGCCGCGTGTCTCGCAGGCCGTGTTGCCAAACAGGCCGTTCACCCGCTGGTAGGCGCCATAAAACAGCTGCCGGTTCATCCACTCGTAGTCGATTGCCAGCCCCAGCGCTTCGCGCACGCGCACATCCTGCAGCAGGGGGCTGCGGGTGTTGAGCACATAGCTTTGAAATCCCGAAGGCAGCTTGTGCGCAAACTCTCCCTTGACCAGTTCGCCGGTGTTGAACTTCTTGCCATTCACCCGCCGCGCCCAGTCGCCCGCGCTGAAAAAACGCATCAGATCGAACTCACCCGCCTTGAGGGCTTCGAGCCGCGCGGTGGCGTCCTTGTAGATCTTGACGGTGATGCGCTCGAAGTTGGCCGTGCCCTTGCGCACGTTCAGGTCCCTGGCCCAGTAGTCCGGGTCGCGCACGTAGGTGATGTCCTTGCCAAAGCGCACCGGGCCAATTTTGTACGGCCCGCTGCCGATGGGGATATCCATCACCACCTGGTCGAAGGGCTTGGGCTGGCCGCCCTGCACTCCATCCTCCACACCCCAGTCGCGGCTGAACACCGGCAGGCCGCCCACAGTGAGCGGCAGCTCGCGGTTGGGCTTGTGAAAGCGGTAGCGCACGGTGCGCTCGTCCAGCACATCCACACCGGCCACATCGATCAGCGTGGTCTTATAGGCTGGCGATGTGAAAGGGCCCACCAGCGTGTCATAGCTGTGCTTCACGTCCTGCGCCAGCACCGGTTTGCCATGGTGAAAGCGCGCCTCGGGCCGCAGGCGGAAGGTGGCCGAAAGGCCATCAGGCGCCACCTGCACATCCTCGGCCAACAGGCCGTAGCCGGTGGCGGTTTCGTCCATCGAGCCCACCAGCAGCGAGTCGAACATCAACGCCGACAAATACGCTGGCGCACTGCCCTTGATGGTGAACGGGTTGTATTTGTCAAACGTGGACGTGCGCAGGTTGCTCACCAGCCGCAGCTCGCCACCCTTGGGGGCATCGGGGTTCACGTAGTTGAAATGCGCGAACCCGGCCGGGTAACGCGGCGCGCCCCACAGTGCATAAGCATGCGCGGCCCACGCGGGCAAAGCGCACATCCACAGCGAAAAAATCAGCCAAAACCGCATGCGACAATTCTGCACTACGTCGGCGGGGCCTTTGCGCTCACCGCGGGATATTCCCCGCAGCCGGGCTGCCCGCGCCGTTCCATCCCGCACATCACATTCCACAGGAGAACAACCATGGGTTTTCTGACCGGCAAAAAGCTGCTCATCACGGGCGTGCTGTCCAACCGCTCCATCGCCTACGGCATTGCCAGGGCCTGCCACGCACAGGGCGCCGAGCTGGCCTTCAGCTACGTGGGCGAGCGCTTCAAGGACCGCATCACCGACTTTGCCGCCGAGTTCGACTCCCAACTGATTTTTGATTGCGATGTGGGCAGCGACGAGCAGATCGAGCGCATGTTTGCCGACCTGGCCCAGGTGTGGCCCAAGTTTGACGGTTTTGTGCACAGCATCGGCTTCGCGCCGCGCGAGGCGATTGCCGGCAACTTTCTCGACGGCCTGTCGCGCGAGGGCTTCCGCATCGCGCACGACATCAGCGCCTACAGCTTCCCGGCCATGGCCAAGGCCGCCCTGCCCTACCTCAACGACAAGTCGTCGCTGCTGACGCTGTCGTACCTGGGCGCGCTGCGCAGCATTCCCAACTACAACACCATGGGCCTGGCCAAGGCCAGCCTGGAGGCCAGCGTGCGCTACCTGGCCGAGGCCGTGGGCCGCACCGAAGACGGCCGCAGCATCCGCGCCAACGGCATCAGCGCTGGCCCCATCAAGACGCTGGCGGCCAGCGGCATCAAGGACTTTGGCAAGCTGCTCTCGCGCGTGGCCGACGCCTCGCCCCTGCGCCGCAATGTGACCATTGAGGACGTGGGCAATGTGGCGGCCTTCCTGCTGTCCGACCTGGCCAGCGGCATGACGGCCGAGATCACTTACGTGGACGGCGGCTTCAGCCAGACGGCGGGCCTGTCGGCCGACCAGGTCTGAGCACCGCCGACACCGTTTTATTGATGAAAATTGCCGCTAGTGCTTACTGATAAAGCGCGAGCAGCTACATATTAAATAGCGCCATGCACCGCAGAAGCTGCCTCGCCCTGTTGGCAATTGCTGCATTTCCAGCACTGCCCGCGCTGGCTGCAGACGCCCCGGCACTTCTTCTGGCGCAGGTGTATCGCCCCGGTCTTCCGCTGCAAGATTACTGGGTGAGCGAAAAATACGACGGCGTGCGCGGCTTCTGGGATGGCCGCACACTGCGCACCCGCGGCGGCGAGACGGTGCAGGCCCCCGCCTGGTTTACCGCTGGCTGGCCCGAGGTGCCCATGGACGGAGAGCTGTGGGCCGGGCGCGGGCGCTTCAGCCACGCCCAGTCCACCACACGCCAACAGCAGCCGGGCGACGTGGCCTGGCGCCAGATACGCTTCATGGTGTTTGACCTGCCCGGCGACAAAGGCACGTTCGACCAACGCCTGCCCGCCCTGAACGCCCTCGTTGAAAGCCTGGGCCAGCCCTGGGTGCAGGCCGTGCCGCAACGGCGCGTGGCCAACGACGCGGCGCTCCAAGCGCTGCTGCACCGCACGGTGCGCGCCGGTGGCGAAGGGCTGATGCTGCACCGGGGCGCGTCGCTGTACCGCGCAGGCCGCAGCGACGATCTCATCAAGGTCAAGACGCACGAAGACACCGAGGCACGCGTGGTCGCCCACCTTCCCGGCAAGGGCCGCCATGCGGGACGCATGGGCGCGCTGCTGGTGGAAATGCCCTCAGGCCAGCGCTTTCGGTTGGGCGCAGGTTTCAGCGATGCCGACCGCGAAAGTCCGCCGCCCGTGGGCAGCTGGGTGACCTACCGCTTTCGCGGCACCCACGACGGTGGTTTGCCGCGCTTTGCCAGCTTTGTGCGGGAGCGCGAAGACATGCCGGCAAAGTGAGCGCCCGGCGTTCGGCTCGACCCGCCGAACCCTGAGCCACATGACCTACGGCGCAGCCTGAACCAGGCATCCCAGCGCTGACATCAGGCCTCGTCCAGGCGGGAAATATCCCTGTTCGCTATAAAATAATGAGCTGCTAGTGCTTATCCAATAAGCGCTAGCAGCCTATTTGACCACTATTGCGGCAACCATCAAGGGCTGCCGGAACCGTCAGACGTTGCGGCCGTAAGGGCCGTCGTCGCCCATCTGCACCATGTTCTCTGCAGTGGCGAGCGGCTTGGGCTGCTTTGCAAACTTGTCGGCCACGCAGTCGGCGTAGTAGCGCACTTGCCCGCTTTCGTCTTCCACCTCCACCAGGCCGTGGATATCGGTTTCAAAACCGGGGCACAGCTTGGCGAACTCGCGTGCGAACTTGAGGTAGTCCACGATCTTCTTGTTGAACACTTCGCCTGGAATCAGCAGCGGAATGCCCGGCGGATACGGCGTGACCAGGCCCACGGTGATGCGGCCTTCAAGGTGGTCGATCTCCACGCGCTCGGTGGTGCGGTGGGCGATGTGGGCAAACGCATCGCTGGGCTTCATGGCGGGCGTCAGATCCGAGAGGTACATCTCGGTCGTCAGGCGCGCGATGTCGTACTTGGCGTACATCTCGTGCACATGCTGGCACAGGTCTTTGAGGCCCATGCGCTCGTAGCGCTTGTGCTGCTGGCAGAACTCGGGAAGGATGCGCCACATGGGCTGGTTCTTCTCGTAGTCGTCCTTGAACTGTTGCAGCGCGGTCAGCAGCGTGTTCCAGCGGCCCTTGGTGATGCCGATGGTGAACATGATGAAGAAGCTGTACAGGCCCGTCTTTTCGACCACCACACCGTGCTCGGCAAGGTATTTGGTGACGATGGACGCCGGGATACCGGTCTTGTCGAACTTGCCGTCCAGGCTCAGGCCGGGCGTGACGATGGTGGACTTGATCGGGTCGAGCATGTTGAAGCCGTCAGCCAATTGGCCAAAACCGTGCCACTTGCTGCCGGCCTTCTTGCTCTTGCTGTCGCTGCGGATGATCCAATCTTCCGCGCGGCCAATGCCTTCGTCCACCAGCTTGTCCGGACCCCAGACCTTGAACCACCAGTCATTCTTGCCAAATTCGTGCTCGACCTGCCGCATGGCGCGGCGGAAGTCGAGGGCTTCGAGAATGCTCTCTTCCACCAGCGCGGTGCCGCCGGGCGGCTCCATCATGGCGGCCGCCACATCGCAGCTGGCGATGATGCTGTACTGAGGGCTGGTGCTGGTGTGCATCAGGTAGGCCTCGTTGAACAGGTGGCGATCGAGCTTGGTGGTCTGCGAGTCTTGCACCAGCACATGGCTGGCCTGGCTGATACCGGCCAGCAGCTTGTGGATGGACTGCGTGGCATAGGTCACCGAATGCTTGGGGCGCACGCGCTTCTTGCCCATGGCGTGGTAGCTGCCATAAAACGGGTGGAAGGCCGCGTGGGGCAACCAGGCTTCGTCAAAGTGCAGGTTGTCCACGTAGCCATCGAGCATGCTCTTGATGGTTTCGGTGTTGTAAAGCACGCCGTCGTAGGTGGACTGCGTGAGCGTGAGCACGCGCGGCTTGACCTTCTTGGCATCCACGCCCTTGAGCAGCGGGTTGGCCTTGATCTTGGCCTGGATGGCCGCAGGCTCGAACTCGCTTTGCGGGATCGGCCCGATGATGCCGAAGTGGTTGCGCGTGGGCTTCATGAACACAGGAATCGCCCCGGTCATGATGATGCTGTGCAGGATGGACTTGTGGCAGTTGCGGTCTACCACCACCACGTCGCCGGGTGCCACGGTGTGGTGCCACACCATCTTGTTCGATGTGGACGTGCCGTTGGTCACAAAGAAGCAGTGGTCGGCATTGAAGATGCGCGCGGCGTTGCGCTCGCTCTCGCCAATGGCGCCGTTGTGGTCGAGCAGCTGGCCCAGCTCTTCCACGGCATTGCACACGTCGGCGCGCAGCATGTTTTCGCCGTAGAACTGGTGGTACATCTGGCCCACCGGGCTTTTGAGGAACGCCACGCCGCCCGAGTGACCAGGGCAGTGCCAGCTGTAGGAGCCGTCTTCGGCGTAGTCGAGCAGCGCCTTGAAGAACGGGGGCTGCACGCTTTCAAGATAGCTCTTGGCCTCGCGGATGATGTGCTTGGCCACAAATTCGGGGGTGTCCTCGAACATGTGGATGAATCCATGCAGCTCGCGCAGGATGTCATTGGGCAGGTGGCGGCTGGTCTTGGTTTCGCCGTGCACATAAATCGGCACTTCGGTGTTCTTGCGCCGCACTTCACCAATGAAGCTGCGCAGGCTCAGAACGATGGGGTCGAGCCCCTCGTCCGCTGTAAATTCTTCGTCGTCAATCGACAAAATGAAAGCACTGGCGCGGCTTTGCTGCTGGGCAAACTGCGACAGGTCGCCATAGCTGGTAACCCCGACCACTTCGAAGCCCTCGGCCTCGATGGCCTGTGCCAAAGCGCGAATGCCAAGGCCCGAGGTGTTCTCGGAACGATAGTCCTCATCGATGATGATGATGGGAAAGCGAAACTTCATGTGCAGCCTCCGTGCAACCGTGCCATGCCCGGCCAAATAACGAAACAGGCGCGAAGTGTAAGGAATAACCGTGACCCGCCTTTGAAGTGCCATTCTTTTGACCCAGAATGTGGTGCACTAAAGACGAACAAAAAAAGGAGTCGGCATGGAGGAATCCACGATCTGGTGGTTGTTGGCAGGTGTGGCCGTAGTCACCGAGTTGCTGACGGGCACGTTCTACCTGCTGATGCTGGCGGTGGGGCTTGCGGCGGCAGCCTTGGCAGCGCATCTGGGACTGCCAATGACGGTGCAGATCGTTACCGCGGCCTTTGTGGGCGGCGGCGCGGTGGTGGCATGGCACCAGTTCAAAAAGAAGCGCCCTGGCGACCCCTCTGCCCGCGCTGATCGCAGCGTGAATCTGGATGTGGGCGAAACCGTCATGATCGACAGCTGGACCACCGACGGCACCGCCATCGTGAAATACCGCGGGGCCCAATGGACCGCCATTCATCGCCCGGGTGTCACGCCATCCACGGGCATGCACCGCGTGGCCGAACTGGTGGGCAGCCGCCTGCTGGTAGACCCGCTCTGAAACCACTTCTCACATCAGTCACCCGGAAAGGTTCTCATGGAAATCGCCATCGTCATCTTTGTCATTGCCGTCATCTTTATCGCGCGCTCCGTCAAGGTCGTGCCGCAACAAAACGCCTGGGTGAAAGAGCGGCTGGGCAAATATGCCGGCACGCTCACGCCGGGCCTGAACTTTCTGGTGCCATTTGTGGACAAGGTGGCTTACAAGCACAGCCTGAAAGAAATCCCGCTCGACGTGCCCAGCCAGGTCTGCATCACCCGCGACAACACCCAGCTGCAAGTGGACGGCATCCTGTACTTTCAGGTGACCGACCCCATGCGCGCCAGCTACGGCTCGTCCAACTACATCATGGCCGTCACCCAGCTGGCGCAGACCTCGCTGCGCAGTGTGATCGGCAAGCTCGAACTCGACAAAACCTTTGAAGAGCGCGACATCATCAACGCCCAGGTGGTCCAGGCCATCGACGAGGCAGCACTCAACTGGGGCGTGAAAGTACTGCGCTACGAAATCAAGGACCTGACGCCGCCAAAGGAAATCCTGCACGCCATGCAGGCCCAGATCACGGCCGAGCGTGAAAAACGAGCGCTCATTGCAGCGTCTGAGGGTCGCCGCCAGGAACAGATCAACATCGCCACCGGCGAGCGCGAGGCCTTCATCGCCCGCTCCGAAGGCGAAAAGCAGGCTGTCATCAACAAGGCCGCTGGCGAAGCCGCATCCATCAAGGCCGTCGCCGAAGCCAACGCCGAAGCCATCGAACGCGTTGCCGCGGCCATTCGCCAGCCCGGCGGCGAACAGGCTGTACAGCTCAAGGTGGCCGAAAAAGCCGTGGAGGCCTATGGCAAGGTGGCTCAGGATGCCACCACCACCCTCATCGTGCCCAGCAACATGAGCGAAGTGTCAGCACTGATCGGGTCGGCCATGAAGATGGTGCAAACCCAGAAAAGCAGCTGACCCTGGCCTTTTTTGAGCCAAGCGAGCCCACAGCCCCAAACATCCCTTCACCTATGGCTATAATCGAGGGCTTCGGAGAGGTGGATGAGCGGTTTAAGTCGCACGCCTGGAAAGCGTGTGTGGGCTAATCCCCACCGCGGGTTCGAATCCCGCCCTCTCCGCCAGGATTCTTTATAAATCAAGGACTTAGACAAAAATTAAGACCTTGACCCACATAAAAACCCACATTAAATTGTGGGTTGGGTCGGCTTAAATGAAGTTTGATTTTTGAGAAGACTTGACAAGTCTGCACACTGTTTGATCACGCATCAAAGCGGTGTACCGCCCTACCCACATCACATCGGGTAAAGCTAGCAGTCCTGAAATTTTCCCGTCTCCGCTCATCAGCCGTGCTCGGGAGCGACATGATCGGGTGCGCAACGCTACCCCGCCTAGCGCTTGCTCAAGAAACGACTTGTTGAACTGCTGGAAGATGCACTCAAACACAACCGGGTTACCGCACCGGACATGAGTTGATCAAGCAGATCGACTGGAAATTGCGGCTGCTCCGCCTTTGCAGTACATTGAAATTGCTTTTCGCGGATCGAGCTCGGCCGCAACGGCCCCAGCATGCGCATATTGATACGGCTGGCTGTGCATCACTTTGTTGCGCAGCGTGTACAGGCGTACGAACGCCTCGTACGGCTCCCGCTGGGCCACCTGTTGCGCCAGCGCACGCTGCACGCGGTGGCGTGCATCATCGAATGCCTCGCGCCAGACTTCGGGAATCCCGAAACTGCTGAAACACATGCTGGTTGCCCAGCACACGCGAATCGGGCAGAGGAACATATGCCCCACCAGCGCGGGCAAGGCCTTGTCCGTATCCAAGCGACAGACCTCCCCCACGAAATCGCGGAACGTCTGCCACTCGGATACGTTGCCCGCACTGCAGATATTTAGTACATCTCAATCGCTGTAACGCAATGCAGAGCATCAAACAAAGATGCTCATCGTAATCAGAAGCATTTTCATATCGCCAACGATAAGCCATTGAAATGGCCGAGAAAAGCCATTCTTGCGAGGCAACTTAAAGGCATTCGCATGCCATGCCGTCTCGACACCGGCCACAATATCGCCACGCGCTTCATAGCTGAATAGCATGACCGTCTTCAAATACGGATTCCGGCATGACGATCCTTGATCGCCGCCAACGATGCGCAGTGCCACACGGTACGCAATTAATAGTAAACGAGTGACTTGGTGGATTTTATTCACCTGGACCGCATCACGGCAATCAGCGCTGGATAAACTGCGCATGACCCAGAAGGTCAAGATCCGGTTGTTGTGTACAGGAATAGCTTTAATATTTATGTGCAGAAATGCAGCACCAGCTTGCCAGACCTCGCCTTGCAATATTACCTACACCAGTTTTTAAAAATTTTCATCCATATATTCTTTTAATGAACCACTAAAGCAAAATAGCCTCTGCGCTTTAATACTTTCTATATTAGATAAGCCCCCCAGGCCACTAGGCCTAGGGGGCTCTTTTTCTTTCGATAAGGGTATTCTGAAAAAAGGCCACTACTTTTATCAGGTTGCTATGTGGCAGCATTCAATGTTTTTATCGGCAATAAAAAGCATTGATTGTTATCTCGTGATTTATCATACTTTAAGGATTATTTAACATGCCAAACATTTGTCCTCGATGTGGATCCATCCACATCGAAACCAAGAACATCGGTAAAAAGACGGGTGGCACCGTTGGTACAGTGGCCGGTGCAGCCAGTGGTGCCTCTGGGGCCTTCGGTGGCGCACAATTCGGCGCATCCGTAGGTGCTGTAGCTGGCCCTGTGGGAGTCGTGCTCGGAGGATTGGGTGGCGCCCTTTTAGGGGGGCTTTTTGGTGGAGCCGTGGGCTGTGCAGTCGGTTCTACGGTGGGGCGCGCGGTCGATCAAAACATTCTGGACAATTTGCGCTGCCTCAACTGCGATTTCGAATTTAGTGAAGAGGCAACTTGATGGCATTTCGCCGCTTCTGTGTTTCTCCAGCCCCGCGTGATTCGTCTGCGGGGCTTTTTAATTTCTGGAGCATCAATGAAAGAGATTTTCTCCTTCCGATATGGCCAAGTTCAAGTCATGAATCTCAACACTTGCTACATCCGTCCCGAACCTGTCCAGGAGGCCCTGAACCTGCTTGAGTGCGAAGTGCGCGAAGCATACCCAGCACCTTACTTGAACCCTGTTTGCTTTCTGCTCTCATTTCCCAAAGTTTTCCTCACCGTGGCGTGGGTCATAGCTTCTACGTTGACGTAGCAACTTCGCCTAGTCCCTCACACACGTTCAAACCCTTTTTAACTCTTTCAAGGACATTTCAAATGGCACACCTCCTAGAAAAAATGGCTTATGTTGGCGAAACCCCATGGCACGATCTGGGCAACCAACTCCCAGCCAAGCAGCCCATTGAAGTCTGGGCAAAGGAAGCCGGCATGGATTGGACAATCTGCGCAACGCCGGTCCGTTACATGACCGAACAGGCCGGTGCCCTTGGTTCGATCATGAGCTTCGAAGACCAAAAGGTGCTTTACCGCAGTGACACCAAGGCACCACTGTCCGTGGTCGGTGGCCGCTACCAAGTCGTTCAACCCAAGGAAGTTTTGGAGTTCTACCGGGATCTGACGGAAGTCTCGGGCTATGAGCTGGAGACGGCCGGTGTCCTCAAGGCCGGGCGCAAGTTCTGGGCGCTGGCCCGTACCGGCAAGTCTTCGGCTCTGAAGGGCAACGATGTGGTCAACGGCTATTTGCTGCTGGCCACGTCCTGTGACGGCAGTCTGGCCACGACGGCCACGCCCACCACGATCCGGGTGGTCTGCAACAACACGCTCTCCATCGCCCTCAGTGGTGCCACCAGCGCCATCAAGGTGCCGCACAGCACGAGCTTCGATGCGCAGGCAGTCAAGAAGCAATTGGGCATTGCGGTCTCCCTGTGGGACAGCTTCATGTACCGCATGAAGACGCTCTCGGAGCGCAAGGTCAAGAGCCACGAGTCCATGAACTACTTCCTCAAGGTGTTGTGCCAGACCGATGTCCACGTTGACCCAGCGCAGGGGTTCACCAACGAACGCGCGCTCAAGAAGGTGCAGGCGATGTACGAGGGCCAAGGCCGTGGCGCGGAACTGCAGGCAGCCAAGGGCACCGCCTGGGGCCTGCTGTGCGCGGTCACGGAGTTTGTGGATCACGAGCGGCGTGCGCGCAGCCAGGAATACCGCCTGGACAGTGCCTGGTTTGGCCAGGGGGCGGTGCTCAAGCAACGTGCCCTGGATCACGCATTGCAGCTGGCGTCATGAGCGCCATGGGTTTATTGAACACAAGCCATCTCACCCACCACTTCCCTGCAGCGAAAGCCCCGGCCCTTTATGGGAACCGGGGCTTTTTGCTGTTCGGGTAGTTTTCCATTCTCAAGGAGTCACCATGTCACAACCATTGATTCATCCCGTTGCCGTTCCATCTTCCTCACCGTCAGTCCATCCGCGACCGGCTTTGAAGCTGGTCAAGACCGCTTCCCTCAATCGCGATCAGTGGCTGGAGGTCCGCAAAGGCGGTATCGGCAGTTCGGACGCGGCTGCCGCTGTCGGGCTGCATCCCTACAAATCCCAGCTGCAACTGTGGATGGAAAAGACAGGGCGCGACAGCAATTTTCCAGTAATCGATCCCCAGGACGATTCCAGCCCAATGTACTGGGGCACCCTGCTGGAGCCCATCGTGGCAGCCCATTACACGCGGCGCACCGGGCACAAGGTGAGACGGATCAATGCAGTGTTGCAACACCCTGACCGTCCCTGGATGCTGGCGAACATCGACCGGGAGGTGGTCGGGGCATCCGACGTGCAGATTCTGGAATGCAAAACGACGGGTATCCACGGTGCCCGGCTGTGGCGCGATGGCGTTCCAGAGTACGTGCAGCTGCAGGTCATGCACCAGCTGGCGGTGACGGGCAAGGCCGCTGCCGATGTGGCGGTGTTGCTCGGCGGACAGGAGCTGCAGGTGTTCCGGATCGACCGTGACGAAGCGTTGATTGCCCAGCTCATCGCGCTGGAGCGGCAGTTCTGGGAGTATGTGGAGCGGGACCAGCAGCCACCGGCGGATGGTTCGGACTCGGCGGATCTGGCGCTTCGCTGTCTGTATCCCCGGGACAGCGGCACTACGCTGGATCTGTCTGACGACATGGAGATGTCGGGTGCGTTCTCTGACCTGCTGGCGGTGCGGGAGGTGATCGGCACCCAAAGCGCCCTGGAGGCCCAGCTCAAGCAACGCATTCAGCAGCGCATGGGCGATGCCACCCGGGCCGTGTTCGAGACCGGGGAGGTTTCCTGGAAGCGCAGCAAGGATGGGACATCCCTGGATACAGCGCAGTTGCTCAAGGATCAGCCCGAGCTGGCGCAGACCTACGCAGTGACCAAGCCAGGGAGTCGGCGGTTTCTGGTGCAGCAGTAGGTGCAAGGGCAAAGGCAACGCCGCTGACCAGTCAATCGCTCATTCCCCATTCATCACATCCCCCCACAGCGGACCTCCACCAGATCGGTGCGGGTCCGCTTCTTTTTTATCTCTCTGGAAGGAATCATCATGCTCAAAGGTTTGGCCTTGACACCCCCGGTCATTGGCCGGATTTCAATTGGGAAGGTCGTCGAAAGAAACGGCAAGCGGTTGCCAGAGAAAGATGACGAGTTCACCATCACCAGCCAGGTGCAAAACCGCGATGGCTGGATCAATCATCCGCTCGATGAACAGTTACGCAAGGACAAGGGTGCCAAGCTGCGTAGCATTCCTGTGCGCCTGCTGTTTGACGATCCGGACCTCAGCCTGCGGGCGAATTACACGATGTTTGACCGGTCCACTGGGCGACCCCTGTGCGTGGGCAACGGTGAGACATGCAAACGGGCCACCCTATCCGGGATGCAGAGCTTTCCCTGCCCAGCACCGCAAGCCTGTCCACTGGCCGAGGGAGGGAACTGCAAACCCTATGGGCGGTTGAACGTTCGGATTGAATTGGATGGAGCGGTTGGCGACGAACTGGGCAGCTTTGTGCTGCGCACCACGGGGTTCAACTCCATTCGCACGCTCTCGGCCCGGTTGCGTTACTTGCATGCGCTGTCGGGTGGATTGCTGTCCACCCTGCCGCTGGAGCTGCGGCTTCGGGGGAAGTCGACCACGCTGTCACACCGCACGCCGATTTACTACGTGGATTTGACGCTGCGCGCGGACAGCACGCTGGCGGTAGCCATCGACAGTGCCAGGGTCGACTGGGAGGCCCGCAAGGCAGCGGGTGTGGACCAGGCGGCGCTGGACGAAGCGGCCAGGACTGGGTTTGCGCTCGGTGAATTCGAGGAGTCTGAAGAGGATGGGGCTTCCGTGGTCGAGGAGTTTTATCAGGTGGATGGGGATGCCCAGGAATCAGGCGGCAATGGCTATGTCTCTGGGAACAAACCGGAACTGGTGGACAAGCTCAGGCTGAAGGCAAGCAGGAATTCGTTGCCTGATAGCGACAACCCAGCTTGAAACCATCCACCACACCCACCACACCGGCCCTTACGGGGGCTGGCGTGGTGGGTGGATGTGATTTTTTTTTGTTGAGTGCTTTGCAGCGGTTTGAGGCTGATTGCCCCATTTCACTTCGGCTCGAGCAGGCATCCCCATTCGTGGTGGATTCGTGGGTTTCTTTGCTGCGCTTTTGGTCTTTGAAGTTGCTCGCGTTGGTGTCGTCATCGTCCGCTCGGTCTTTGCGCGCAGTGCTTTGTGGCGGTGGACGAAGACCTCCAGCAACGCGGCGGCGAGGTCAACGCGCGGTACGGTCACGTTCATTGTGTAACATTGACTGTTGGTCAACAGTTAGCAGCATGCCACCCTCGTTCACTTAAATCCAGTGTGTTGCATATCACTTTTGAATCCGCCATTTTTAATTCGCCGTCCATAAATTAATGAAAAAGCGCGTCGCAATCACCGGTCTTTCGTTCCGATTCCCAAGCACAAGTACCAATCAATACTGGAAAGACCTGCTCGATGGTCGCGATCTAGTGACGGAAGTGGACTCTTCGCGATGGGCGCAAGATAGCTTCCGTCATCCTGACAAGAATCATCCGGGGAGCAGCTATACATTTGCAGCAGGCTCTGTCGGGGATGTGTCAATGTTCGACGCGGGATTCTTTGGTATTTCGCCTCGTGAAGCCGCGCTGATGGATCCGCAACAGCGAATGCTGCTTGAAATGAGCTGGGAGGCTCTGGAAAATTCCGGGATAAAGCCATCGACCATTCGCGGCAGCCAATGCGGCGTTTTTATTGGTATCGCCAGCACGGACTATTCTTATCGCTTAGCAGATGACCTTTCTGCCGTTGACTCATCTGTTGCAACTGGCAATACCGCGAGTATTGCAGCGAATCGCATCTCCTATGTTCTTGATTTGCAAGGCCCTAGCATGGCGATTGACACCGCCTGCTCGTCTTCCATGGTGGCATTTCACCAAGCTTGCCGTTCGATATTGTCGGGGGAGACCACCCAGGCGCTGGCTGGTGGGGTTAGCCTGCATCTGCATCCCTATGGCTTCATTACATTTTCCAAGGCGTCAATGCTGTCCAGGCGTGGACGATGCAATGTTTTCGATGCTTCCGGCGATGGTTATGTGCGCTCCGAAGGGGGCGGAATTTTCGTTCTAAAGGACTACGATCAAGCCATAGCCGACGGCAATAGAATCTTGGCTGTTGTTGCCAATTCAGCCGTTAACACCGATGGCCGAAAAACGGGACTAACCGTACCTAACCCGAAGGTCCAGTCGGCTTTACTGCAACAAGCTTACAGCCAGGCCGGCATCGACCCTGCCGAAATTGACTACGTCGAAGCGCATGGCACCGGCACGGCGGTTGGTGACCCGATAGAAGCACGTGCCATCGGCGATGCGCTAGGCAAGCGACGCTCAAAAAATAACCCGCTTCTTATCGGTTCGGTAAAAAGCAATATGGGCCACCTCGAAGCGGCCTCAGGCGTAGCGGGATTGGTGAAGGCACTGCACTGCATTCAGCATCGTGTTGTGCCGGCAACCATCGGAATCAAAACCCTCAACCCGAAGATCGAGTTTGACAACTGGAACCTTGAGGTAGCGACCGAAGCTCGGCCGCTCAAGAAAACCGGGAAACTCATTGTCGGCATCAACTCTTTCGGTTTCGGCGGCGCCAACGCGCACGTCATTCTAGAAAGCCATGAATTGCCAGAATTCAAGGCATATGAAACCAACCAGCGCAAAGCTCTGCCATTCATAGTTTCCGCCAAAGAACCTAGCGCCTTAAAAGAAGCAGCACGTGAGTTTTCTACTTTTGTGCAAGGGCAGTCGCAATCCGCGCTCTATGACATCGCCTACAGCGCGGCTTTTCGAAGAGACCGCCATGAATACTGTGCCGTAGTTTATGGCGCAACCCCTGCAGCCATAGCAGAGGAATTGATCGAATTCGCCAATGGGGCATCAACACCATCCTTGGTGGAGTCGGGGGTAATTTTGGATAGACCTTCCGGGCCAGCCTTCATTTACTCAGGAAACGGTTCCCAATGGTCAGGCATGGGGAGGCGTCTCTTAGAAGAGGATCCGGTATTCAAAGCAGCGGTAAAAGAGGTGGATGCCATTTTTCGCCGCTATGCGAATTACTCACTCGAGGCCGAACTGGCCAACCAAAACGGTGAAGGCAGGTACGAATATACAGAAATCGCACAACCTGCCCTTTTTGCGCTACAAGTTGGAGTCACGCAAATGCTGCGCCACCGTGGCGTCATTCCGACTGCAGTGGCAGGTCATAGCGTTGGCGAAGTGGCTGCCGCCTGGGCGTCTGGCGCATTGACGCTCGAAGCTGCCGTAGAGGTCATCTATCAGCGCAGCCGACTGCAAGGAACCACCAAGGGCAAGGGAGAAATGACCGCAGTGGGAATGGGCCATGAAGCGGCCCAACACCTGCTGGAAGAACTGGCGCTTGCGCCATCCTTGGTCATTGCGGGCATCAACAGCTCCCGAGGGGTGACTGTTGCTGGCAGTCCAGACCTTCTTGCCCAACTTGAGACAGCGTTGAACGCGCGCGGCGTCTTCAATAAACGGCTGGTGCTTGACTACGCTTTCCACAGTCCAGCCATGGACGATATTGAACCCGGCATCAGGGAAACGCTGGCAGCGCTCCAGCCAGGTGCAACGCGCGCACCGTTCTACTCGACCGTTACCGGCAATCTGCTCAGCGGCACTGAACTGGACGCGCAATACTGGTGGCATAACATCCGCAAGCCCGTCCTGTTCGAGCAAGCCGTCAAGACCATGCTGGGTCATGGCATCAACGTCTTTATCGAAGTCGGCCCGCATGCCGTTTTGCGCAGCTACCTCAATGACTGCCTGAAAGACCTGGAAGCAGAGGGCCGGGTCATCACTACCCTGGCCCGTGGCGACGATGCACCTCAGCGAGTCTGGGGTGCCTGCAACCAGGCCGTGATTGCGGGCGTGGATATCAACTGGCTGCAGCTGTTCCCCGAGCCGGGCCGTTTTGTCCTACTGCCAAACTACCCCTGGCAGCGTGAACGCCACTGGCACCCTGTCACGGCACAATCCCTGGGGCTCCTCGAACGGCGCAAAGTCCACCCCTTGCTGGGTTACCCGCTCCAGCAGCATGCACTCACCTGGGAAAACCAGCTGGATACAAAGCTCCATCCTGCGTTGGCCGACCATGTGGTCGGGGATGCCATCGTGTTTCCAGGAACAGGGTTTGCGGAACTCGCACTGGCCGCTGCACTGGCCTCGCACCCCGGCGAATTGGCGGAGGTTGAGGAGTTGGAGATCCGTTCACCTCTCTTGCTCGGCGAAGGTCACGCCAAGCTCGTGCGCTTCAGCATCGACCCACAAGACGGCAGCATTGCCATCAAAGGCCGGGAAGTCGGCAACACGGACCCGTGGACCTTGCATGCCGTCGGTCGCATATTGCGTGAACCACGCGACAGCATGCTGCGCCAGGACTGCCCTGCATTGCCCACGCGTCAGCCAGATTTCAACCACACAAGCCATGCGGCACTTACGCAGGCAGCCGGCCTTGCTTATGGCCCGGCGTTCCAGTGCATCGACAGCGGCTGGGTCATCGACGGCTCCGCACTGGCCGTCTTCAAAATACCGAAAAGCATCGAAGCCGAGCTGGAGAATTCACACCTTCATCCGGCCCTGCTGGATTGCACGTTCCAGCTCATCATCCAGTTGCTGAAAGATGATTTGGGTTTCCATGAAGGCATCACCTTCATTCCTACCAAAATCGGGCGACTCAGCTTCCGCGCCAGCAAGGCACCGCCCGGTTTTGCCAGGGCCACCCTGTTGCGGCGTACCGCACACTCCCTGACGGCTGAATTTACTGTTTTTGACACCAATGGGTTGGCCATCGCGACGGTCAAGGAGGCCCGTTTCCGCAGCGTTCGCCTGAGTAAAAATGCAGCGGATCACCTGCGCTTTCTCGATTACCACGGCATTCCCCAGCCGCACGCCCAGACGGTGCACGGTGCGCCCGCGCTCGCCTTCGACAGTGTTCATTCGGCCGTTGCCGAGCTGGCCAAGCGTGCGGCACTCACAGGATCGCACCGACGCTATTCCGAAGAAGTCGATCCGTTGCTCGACAGTCTTTGCAGCCAATTCACCAGAGAGGCATTGCAACTGGTATCGGTGGATGGTGAAAAACTATCCGCCCAAAAAGTCCTGGCGCTCCAGACTGCCACCCCGGAGATTGCACCTTACCTTGAGCATTTGCTGCTTCTGGCCTGCGACGATCAAACCATCGCGGCCGCCCCGGACGGATGGGAAATCCTGCCCAACCAAGATGAAGCGACTTCCGCTGGTGACATCTGGAACAGCCTGGTGGCCGATTACCCGGACTACTTCCAAATCGTTCACTCGGTCGGTCGAGTCGGGGCGCATCTCAAGGCACTGCTGGACGGCAGCCTGACGCTGGCACAGGTCTGTCCGCGCGAGACATCGCTGGTCACACTCACTCGCCAGGCGCTTGGCGCCAAAAGCAAGCAAAGAATTGGGCAAACACTGCGTGAACTGATTACCCAGGGAACACGCGCGCTTCCCGAAGGCCGGCGCCTGCGCTTCCTGGAAATCAGTGAAGGTTTTCCTTCGTTTGCAATGGATGCATGCCTTTCCCTGGATTCGAATAGTGGCGACTATGTTTTTGCCACCACCTCGACAGCGACCATGGAAGATGTAGCCAGGCTGAAGGAGCAGTTTCCAAAAATCGATGCGCGCTTGATTGGCTCTTCTACCGAACCCGCAGCACCAGTATCCGGCTGCGAACTTGCCGTCGTCACACTCGACTTCGATACCGTGGAGGGAGCGCTCAGCGCACTGGAATATGCGCGTGCCTGCCTCGTACCCGGCGGCTCGCTGGTGGTCATCGGTCAACACATCTCACGCTGGATTGATTTTGTTTTTGGCGGGCAGCGCAAAAATTGGTCACCGACAGAAAAAGGTGACTGGATCTCGAATCAGCGCAGCGTGCAGTTCTGGCAGCAACAGCTGCAGCAATTCGGCTTTTCCGGTGCAGAACTCTTCGAACTGTCGCCAGATACGCTGTCTGGCCCCTATCTGCTGCTCTCCCAGCAGTCACAGTCTGCACAGCTGGCGGCGACGGCCGGCAAGCGGTCGCCGCGAAGCTGGATCCTGTTTGCAGACCAAGAAGGTCCTTCCGCGCAATGGTCGGATCAATTGGTCAAACAACTGCAGGAACGGGGCGACCTTGCCGTGCAAGCCGTCCCTGGCGACACCGCTCACATCGCGTCGTTGCTGCGCGATACCACCGCCAGTTACGGGAAGCTCGACGGCATTGTCCATCTGGCGGGGTTCTCTAATCCATCCAGCGAGGCCGAAGCCGTTCTGAACCAGCAGGTGGCCCGATGCGTACTGGCAGCCAGCATCATCCAGGCATGCGAGATGACATCGACCAGCACGACCTGCTGGCTGGTGACCCATTCCGCCGCGACCGATCTTCTGCCCCACGCCACGGCCACTGCGCCGATGGATGCTGCGCTCTGGGGCTTCGGTCGAACGCTGATCAACGAGGCCTCCAACTGTGCTGTCCGCCTGGTCGATATGGAAAGCATGCTGGCGGTCGACTCCGCCGTTACCGCCCTGGCCCTAGAGCTTGAGCAACCGGACGGCGAACAGGAAGTCGTCCTGACCAGCGGCGGCGCACGCTACGTGCCGCGCTTGCGCCTTGAATCGCGGCCCCAAGTGCATCAGGAGATCGAAGCGCCCACCATTCGCCTGGACTTTCAGTACCCGGGCCAGTTGCGCAATTTGCGCTGGGAAGCGCACCCGCGCGTGGCACCGAGTGAAACGGAAATCGAAGTTGACGTACGTGCAACTGGCCTTAATTTCCGTGATGTCATGTATGCCCTCGGACTGCTGTCTGACGAAGCAATTGAAAACGGCTTTGCCGGCCCGACCCTGGGACTTGAGTTCTCGGGTGTTGTGAGCCGAGTCGGCAACCCCGCATGCGGATTCAAGCCTGGCGATCTGGTTGTAGGTTTCGGCCCCTCAAGCTTTGGTAACCGCGTGGTCACCCAGGCCAGCGCCATCTCACTCATACCGCCGGACATCTCGTTGGAAGCAGCGGCAACCATTCCCAGCACGTTTTTCACGGTGTATTACGCCCTGCACTACCTGGCTCGCCTGCAGCCCGGTGAAAAAGTGCTCATCCACGGCGCTGCCGGTGGCGTCGGCATTGCGGCCATCCAGCTGGCCAAGTGGATTGGTGCCGAGATCTACGTGACAGCCGGGTCTGACGAGAAACGCGACTTTCTTCGCCAGCTGGGCGTCACGCATATCTTTGACTCGCGTACTCTGGCCTTTTCCGATGAAATCCTGGCCATGACCGGTGGCCAGGGTGTGGACGTGGTGCTGAACTCCCTTGCGGGCGAGGCCATCAACCGCAACTTCCGGGTGCTCAAGCCCTTCGGCCGCTTCCTGGAGCTGGGAAAAAGGGATTTCTACGAAAACACCAAGATCGGCCTGCGTCCGTTCCGCAACAACATCAGCTATTTCGGCATTGATGCCGACCAGCTCATGCAGTCGCGTCCCGACCTCACGCGCACACTGTTCGCCGAAGTCATGGCTTTGTTTGCCGAAGGGGTGCTGCACCCACTGCCCTACCACGTCTTCGACGCCAATGACATTGTCGAAGCGTTTCGCTACATGCAGCAGGCACGTCAGATCGGCAAGATCGTCGTGACTTACAACAATGGCATCAGCCATATTCACACGCCCGCCTCGACGAACCGAAAGCCTATGAAACTGGTCGCCGACGCGTCCTACCTGGTAACTGGCGGCCTGGGGGGTTTCGGGCTGAGAACTGCTGAATGGCTGGTGGACAAAGGTGCCCGCCATCTTGTCTTGATCAGCCGCAGCGGCCCCAGCTCAGACACCGCCAAGAAAGCAATCACACGGCTGGAACAGCAAGGCGTCAAGGTGCACGCTGCTGCCTGCGACATTACCGACAAAACCGCGTTGGCGAAACTGCTTGCCGACATCAGCAAAAATCTTCCCCCTCTCAAAGGCATTGTGCATGCCGCCACGGTCATCAATGACGGCCTGATCCGCAGCATGGATGCGGACCAGATTCGCAGCGTGCTCGCACCCAAGGCAATGGGCGCGCAACACCTGCATGAAATGACCCTCGGCACAACGCTGGACTTCTTTGTGTTGTTCTCGTCGGCAACCACCTTGTTTGGCAATCCTGGCCAGGGCAACTACGTGGCAGCCAATGCCTGCCTCGAAGCGCTGGCGAAATACAGGCGCGCCAACGGGCTCGCCGCAACCTGCGTGCGCTGGGGTGCGATCGACGATGTCGGGTTCCTGGCCCGCAATGAAAAAATCAAAGACGCACTCCAGGGCCGCATGGGCGGATCTGCACTCCACTCGGCCATCGCCCTCGACGCGCTGGAAAGCATGCTGACCGCAGACCGTTCTGGCCTCGGCGTCATGGAGCTTGACTGGAAAGCCCTGTCACGTTTCCTGCCCAGCGCTGCAAGCCCCAAGTTCAGTGAACTGGCCTTGCATGCCGGTGACAGCGACGCGGACGAGGAAGACTCAGGCGATATCCAACGCCTTCTGGCAGAACTCTCGGTCGACGAGTTGCACGCCGCCCTGACCGAAATGATCAAAAGTGAAGTGGGAGAAATCTTGCGGGTATCGCCCGACAAAATCGACCCCAACCGCTCCATCTACGACATGGGACTGGACTCCCTCATGGGCGTTGAACTGGTGGTTGCGCTCGAATCGCGCTTCGGTATCCAGCTGTCGGTGATGGCGCTCAGCCAAAGCCCAACCATCGCGAAACTGTCGGAACGCATAGGCCTGCAACTCAAAGGCAGCGACGAACAGGAAGCCGCTCCTGAAGAAAGTCAAATTCAGGTCCATACGAAACAGTTGTTTGCACAACATGGAACCGAGGCATCGGCCGAATCTATCGCCAGCCTGGCAGAAGATATCGAATCTCTGGGTGCTGCCTCAAGGATGATCCGCTAATGACACGCAAAGGACTTCCGGGCCTCACCGCCCAGATCAAAGACAAACTGATCCAACAAGCGCTCGAGCGCCGGCTCAGGCAAGCCGAACATGGCAGCAGTGTTGCACCCCTTGCCCACCCGTCGGCAGGGGAAGTCAATATTCCGCAGCAGCACTACAGCTTTCGCCACCACCCTGGCTACCAGCAAATTCGCATCATGAACGATGGTGCTGCACGGCTGGGAATTGGCAGCCCTTTTTTCAAACTGCATGAAGGAATCGCCGGCGCAGTCACGCAGATCGGGGGACGGGAGTACATCAACTACTCCAGCTACAACTACCTGGGCCTGTCCGGCCACAAAGTGGTTGCAGACGCTGCCAAAAAGGCCATTGACGATTACGGCACCTCCGTTTCCGCCAGTCGGCTGGTGTCCGGGGAAAGACCGATTCATCGGGAACTCGAACAAGAAATCGCCAAGGCCTACGGAGTCGACGACGCTATCGTTTTTGTGAGTGGACACGCTGCCAATGTCACAACCATTGGCCATTTGTTCGGCCCCAAGGATCTCATCCTGCACGACGAACTCATCCATAACAGCGTCTTGCAAGGAATAGCCCTCTCGGGTGCAAAGCGCCTTCCCTTCGCCCACAACGATTGGGCCGCCCTGGACGCCATTCTCCTGGAGCAACGTCACCAGTTTGAACAGGTGCTGGTCGTGCTTGAGGGCATCTACAGCATGGATGGCGACTATCCGGACCTCCCCCGTTTTGTCGAAATCAAACGCAGGCACAAGGTTTTCTTGATGGTCGACGAAGCACATTCCTTCGGCGTGATGGGCAATACCGGTCTGGGGATTCGAGAACACTTCGACCTCGAAGGCGGCGACGTTGACATCTGGATGGGCACCCTGAGCAAAGCGCTTGCAGGCTGTGGTGGTTACATCGCCGGGGAGACCGCCTTGGTCGAGCACCTCAAGTTTCTAGCGCCGGGCTTCCTCTATAGCGTGGGCATGTCGCCACCACTGGCGGCAGCCTCGCTGGCAGCGTTGAAAATCATGCTGCAGGAGCCCGAGCGCGTCACGACGCTACAAGCGCGTGGGCAACTCTTTCTGGAGCTGGCCCGTGCGGGTGGCATTGACACCGGAACCAGCACTGGCCTGGCCGTGATTCCCGCAATTATCGGCGGCTCCATCAAGACGGCCCGCCTGTCCGCAGCGCTCTTCGAGCGTGGCATCAATGTCCAACCCATTCTCTATCCGGCAGTCCCGGAGAAATCAGCGCGGCTGCGATTCTTTATCTCGTGTGAGCACACCGAAGAACAGATTCGTCAAACGGTACAGGCTGTGGTCGAAGAAGCCAACCGTTTATAAACGGATCCGCGTTGGCACGACTAAATTGGAGTGGCTGCCAACCGTACGGGGCTGGTTATGATCGACAGAAAACCAAATCCCCGGTCAGTTTCGCGGGCACGCAGATATTGCATGTGTAGTTTGAAAAAATCGAAACGCATCCGGTCGTAGTTGATCGGAGTCAGCGATTCCTTGAATCGGGCTGAATGCAAGGAGTAACCACCCTTATTTTCAGCCTGCGTTAATTGCGCCACCGCATCAAAACGCCCAGAACAAATAACATCTTGTGGCGCAAATATATCGCGCCAAGCCAAGCTCTGGATGGTGGCCAGTTGCGCCACATCGGCCACAAATGATTCAGTATTCCAAAAAAATCCGAGACTCGATTGACCGCCCAAAGTCAAAAGAGAAATCTTAGCCGTAGAAGTTTTCTCTACGCGGCGTGACACCTCTGCGGCCAACTGCACCGCCAACAACGCTCCCGAACTGTGGCCAACAATCAATATTTCAGTGTTTTCGTCGGCCGAATTCACCGCACCTTCAACCCGCCGAATGAATTCCTGCATGCGCCGCTTTAGATCAATATTTTCTCCAGTCACCACTGCATGTGAAAAGAAAAAATCGCCAAGCAGATAAAACAAATAAAATCGATGGTCATTGCGGCGAATCCAGAAACAAAAGACTGAGAACAACGCAATGCCCACAACCATTGCAAGCAATCCTCCTCCCGAAAAGGCATATAAAACGCCAGCGAGCACCAGCGCGAGCAAGATCAAGAGAAATATCAGAACAAAAGGGTAAAGAGAAAAAATCGCAAACTTCGGCGCCCTGCGGAAATTCCTAAAAAGAAAACCCGAAGCCAACATAACAAAAAACAAGCGAAAACTTTGCATCAAAGCCCAGATTATGCTGGCGCGAAAATACTTCGCAATAATGTCGGTGATGGCGAAAAATTCATAAGAAATATCAAGCTGCGGCGCCTCGGTTGCAGAGCACTCGCACACAAAGCCATGCGCCCATGTCTGCCTCAAGGATCCGACGTGGATATTTTCCAGGCCGCGACTTTTTGCAACCCTTGCCTCGCGTTTAAGCAGAGCGTGATAGAACTCCGGCCCACGCGGATCATATCCCGTCACATAAAAAACATGGCGTCGCTTCAGGCCAGATTGAGCAGTAGTCATGCAGTAATCAGTTTGCAATAAAATGTTTGAGGATGCCGCCATCGCCAATAGCGCGCACTTCTTCATCTTCTGCCAACGCACTGACTGTATCGGCCGAGCTTATCAAGCCCATTTTCTGCAACAACAAGCCTCCCAAATCTTCGATCTTCACATCCAATCGGCTTCCCATGTCAGGGGCGTTGCCTTTTCGCCAGATCAGGTAATCCGTTTTACCGTCCGGCACAGCCGTCGCCGCGTACGCCTTGGGCATAATGGGCACATGGTCCCCAAACCAGCAAAGCCAGCCGTCACCAGGTAAAGCATCCAGCTGATCGCGCAGCATGGCGACCATGCGATCCGCCTGGCCCAAATGCCGCAAATAAATCGTCAAGTCATCACAACCCTCTGGCGGCGGTTTCGAATACAGCCGCTCCACATCATCCCCCTGCACCTTCTCCAAGTGCAGCGGTCCATGGTTTTCCATGGAAATAACGAAGACAAAAATCGGCTGATTGGAAGACTTCTGCAGCAAAGCACAAACCTTCTCGGCCAATGCGACATCGCCGATATAGGGCCCTGTTTTTTCGACATTTTTGAAATTTTCGATGTCAATGAATTCATCAAAACCGAGCAGCGGAAACACTTCGTCGCGCGTGTAAAAACTGGCGAAATACGGGTGCACACACACGGTTCGGTACCCCAAACTCCTGAGGAAAGAAGCCATGGTCGGCACACCCGTCCGTGCCAACTTGCGGTACGGGTTAAAACGATGCACTCCGAGTGAAGCCGGGCCAAGCCCAGAAAGAAATGCAAACTCGGTGCGCACCGTGTTCGCGCCCCATGCCGCTACCTCGACCTGCCCCTGACAGACAGCGGATGCCTTGACCGCATCGAAGGCCTGCAGCACCTGCGACCGTATGCCAGGAAACAAACGCCGCGCGTCGAAAAATGACTCGCTCTGAACCACGACCAAATGGGGCACCCCCCCCAAAGGGGCTTGCCCAAGCTGCTTGAAATCTTGCACAGAAGGCAAACAAGGCACACAGGCTGGCTTGCGCTCCTCCTGTGCATAGCGCCACAAACTGGTCAGCAAACCCAGCTGCCGCAAATCCGTCTCTGGCGCGAAAATCACCTGCAACGTGCCTCTTGCCCCGCACCACAACAGGGCCAACCCGGCGACTGTCAGGGCAGCCAGCATGCCGAGGAAGTCCAGCACTGGCATGCGTGCGCTCAACGATGACTCCAAAGTAAAACCGGCGTAAAAAGCCAGTCCGAATCCAGCGAGAGCAATCACCGCTCGGACCACACCCAAAAATGGCAAATACAGGCGCGGATGCTTCAAGGCATCCGAAAAATACTCGAAGTCCTGGTAAATGAATGGTTCACGCAAGGAGTGAAATTTTGCATTGCTGACCAGCACGACAAAAAGCTGCAACGCCAACACGTTGGCCATAGCAAACCAGGGGCGACGGAACACCGCCAGTTCTACGGTGAACACCAGCAGCCACAGAGCAACATGGATGGCAAAAGCAGCCCCTGGGCGCCTCCAAAACGAAATCGGCCTGGGTTGCATCCACTGTTCCAGCACAAATGACAGCCCTGTGCCGGCGAATATCGGTAAAGCAACCACCGTCAATACCATGTCATCAACCACGGTAGCCGATCAGTCGCAAGATTCGTTGCGAAGTCGCCGGAGGCAGGACGGACAGCCACCAAGTGCCAAAATTCAACGGAAATGGAAAACTGATGCGTGGCCGGTTGCGCGCAAGGCCACGTTGAATAAACCGTGCTGCCTTGTCGGCAGGCCACAAAAAGGGCTTGGGGCCGGGCATGTCTCGGCACATCTGCGACTCGACATAACCCGGCATCACCACATTGACACGAATTCCCTCCGGCTCAAGCCAACCCCGCAAGGCCTCGCCATACACCTTGACGGCCGCCTTGCTGGCGCAATAGCTGGGGGTGACCGGCAGTCCAAAATAAGCCGCCAGTGAACTGATCAAGGCAATCTGGCCGGCTCCTCTGGCCCGCATCGAAGGCAAAACGGCATCGACGGTTGCCATTGCCGCCAGCACATTCACCTCGATCAAAGCCTCAATGTCTTCCCAGCGCTCGCCTGCGCCCTCCGGACCGATGTTGGTGTTCACGCCGGCATTGACGATCACCAAATTCACCGCCTCCTGATTACACACGTCGCGCAACCATCCCGAGAGTTCATCGCGGTTGCGGACATCCAGCACGCGGGTCAAAACCCTTGCCCCCCTGGCCTCACACTGAGCCGCTAGGTCTGCCAGCCGGGCCGCATTGCGCCCTTGAAGAATCAAGGTGTTCCCGGGCTCGGCATACACATCCACCAAGGCTCCGCCAATGCCGCCGGTTGCCCCGGTGATCAACACAGTTTGCGGGGAAATGGCGCTTGTCATAACAACTCCTCCAACGGTGAGCGCGGGGATGCAAGCAGGCGACGGCTGCCTTCTACCGATAAAGCAATGCCATCACGGCAATAAAACCCACCATTGACCTGCGTGGTATGGATAACCGTGTTGCGAAAATGCCTGAACAACTCGGCATCAGGCAAGGTACGCCCCTGCCAAAAATCATCCAGCGGGCCCTGAAACGTGAGCCCGGGCAGGCTATAGATCGGGTCGCTCAGCGCAATGGTGGGGCAGTTAAAACCCAGCGAAAGTGCGCCAACCGTGCTGTTGACCGTCACCGTTCCGCGGGCATGCAACATCAAGGCTTCCAGATTGCCGGTTTCAAGGTAATCCACCCGGTCTGCCAGATCAAAGCGCGACGACAAGGCGCGGATTATTTTTGGATAATTCACCAGCCCTGTATCCAGCGGATGATTTTTGATGACCAGCCTGGCCTGCCCGGGGGCATGCCCCGCAAAAGAGGCCATGACAAACTCCATCACCGCGGCCATATCCTCAAAACGAGAATGTTCACGGATCTGGGCATCGCTTCCCAATTGAAGTGGCAAGACAAAGAAAGGCGTCCCCGCCCTGATCAAGTCCTCCACCAGAGCGTTGTCTCGCGGCGCGTGAAAACGCAAGCTGGGCAAGCGGCGCGCGTAGCCGGCGTATTCCATCGCAGCATTCACCGTTGCATGCGTTCGGTAGCGGGGGAAAAATGCCGGGTTCCAGAACCCTGCCATGTGATAGGCCACGTCATGCGCTGCGCGGATTCTGAATGGTGAGCGAAACGATTGCCCGTTGCCATAGTCGGGTAAATTTTTTCCGACATCCATGAACCACTCTGGATCTCGCGGCAATAAAGAGTGCCGGTTGACGCCCTCGCGCTCCAGTGTCACCCAATAGGGGCGGAAATAGCCCTCTTCAAAAACATGGGTGCGAATGCCGCAAGCTTTAGCCTGCGCCACCGCCGGACGGTGAACCGGCCGGCAGTCGCCGAACAGTATCTGGTCGGTGATGCCAAATTCGCGATACTTTTGGTCCAGAAAATCCGGCAAATCAGCCATAGCGCCGCGATAGTTCCAGGCGGTTCTGTCGCCCCAATAAAGCCAATCCCCCGCATTGAAATTGACCTTGAACACCCGATGTCCGTCGGCTTCAAGCGCGGCGGCCAAGCGCACAAAAAAAGGGGAGCAAACCCCCTGCAAAAATAGAATAGAACGCATCTGGCTCATCGAACCCCCACAACCTGCCGCAACACCACCCGAAACAATTTTCGCCACCAAGGCGCCGTGCGCCCGGCGCGGGCCCGCCAGGCCACCAGTTCATCCAGCGCCTGCTCCGGGGTAATCAAGCTGCTTTTTGTCCGGCTCAAGTAAATGGGGTGCTCTATCAACGCCCCCGCCACCAGCGCATCCAACGACAATCGCCGGCTTCTGCGCGGGTTTGGCACCACATCCGACGTCAAGCCCCATCCCGAATAGAACGGTTGGCCATAGCAGGTCACAGGCTTGCCGCGCAGCAAAGCCTCGAAGCCTGCCAGCGAAGTGAGTACGTGGACCTCATCCACGGCCAGAAGCAAGTCCCCCATCGCCGCGTCCGTGACCACCTCGTCACACCACCGAAGCGCCTCTTGCTCTCCTGCTCCATGGGCTCGCAATCCTGCAAGCACGTCGGGATGGGGCTTGTAAACAAGATGGGCCTTGGGGTGTGCCTGGCGCACAGCCTGCAGCAAACCGATGTTCGAACGTATACCGGGCGCGCCATAGGCCAGGGACGCATCGCTTTCGACCTGGCCCGGCACCAAAATGACCTGCCCCACCTCGCTGGGCCGCTGCCAGCCGCAATGCCCGGTGTTGTACTTGGTCAGCCCTTCGGCAACGATGCGTTGTCGCAATCGGGCAGCACGCTGCAGCAGTGCCGCATCGAAACTGTTGCCCGACAGTAAATGCTCCAGGTCGGATGGCCGGGTGGCGTCGTAATAAATACCGCGCCCGTCCACCACCCAGGACATGGGTCGAATCAAATCTGCGCCCAAACCCACCGATCGCAGAAATCCGTCTTCTAGGCGCAAAACACTTACATTTTTTGATAACTCATTGCCAAAAGGCTTCATCCCCCAGACCGCCAAAACCCCACCATCGGGTACAGCAGCAGCGTCATTAATGAAAACCACCCGCGCATGCGGAAAGCACTGACGGACCACGGATCGCTTCCAGGCAGAAAAATCAAGCGCATAGATCACCGGTGCACGCAATAAGTCAGTGTTTCGTAACACGCAAGCGCTCCATCAAGGCCTCTACCTGCTGGAAATGTGCCCCCCAGGTCGGCATCTCGCATCCTGCCATTCTTTCGCTCTGGCGTTGCCGCATTGAACTTTGCGGCTGGGCGTATTCGACAACCAACTGTTTCCAGCGCTGACCATCTAACAGGCTGCTGAAATACTCCCCAGCGTCCGAACCTGTTCAGCGGCCGTAGCCGCATTTTTCCGTATCCTGAAAGTCAACCCCTCAAAATCGCCTGCTTTCAGTCGCAAAGCACGGTTTTTTTGCCCCT
>NZ_QOZT01000019.1:0-50367 GCF_003345135.1 Acidovorax sp. BoFeN1 | reverse complement strand
GTGCATGAGTGCTCCATGGCGGGCGGGTTGGCTGGGCGGGTTGTGGCGGCATCCCGTACGATGCGGCTTGTCATTTTCCACGCCCATCGTGCCATGCGCCAAGCTGTCCTGAACCTCGAAGAATCCCGTATCCGTGAAGTTGCCAATGTTGGCTTGGGGCGCAGCGATGTGCTGGCCTTCTGGTTTGGCGAGAGTGATGAGGGCACGCCCGATGTGGTGCGCCAGGCGGCTATCGACTCGCTGCAGCGCGGCGAAACGTTTTATGCGCACAACCTGGGCTTGCCCGAGTTGCGCGCCGAAGTGGCGGCCTACACCAGCCGGTTGCACCGGCCCGTGGGCGCTGACCGCATTGCCATCACTTCGGGCGGCGTCAATGCGCTGATGCTGGCGGTGCAGGCGCTGGTGGATGCGGGCGATGAGGTGGTCGCCATCACGCCGGTGTGGCCCAACCTGACGGCGCAGCCCTTGATCATGGGGGCAAAATTGCGCTGCGTGTCGTTGCGCCCACAGCCGGGCGGCGCCTGGGCGCTGGACATGCCCGAGTTGCTGGCGGCCATCACCCCGGCCACGCGGTTGCTGGTGGTGAACGCGCCCAACAACCCCACGGGCTGGACGCTAACCGCGCAGGAGCAACAAACCATATGGGCGCATTGCCGCGCCACAGGCACCTGGATCCTGGCCGACGAGGTGTATGAGCGCCTGTATTACGAGCCCACCGCCAACGGCTGTGCGCCCAGTTTTTTGGACATTGCCGAGCCCGAAGATCGCCTGGTGGTGGTGCACAGCTTTTCCAAAAGTTTCTTGATGACGGGCTGGCGACTGGGCTGGCTGGTGATGCCGCCATCAATGACGCACCACATGGGCAAGCTGGTGGAGTTCAATACATCGTGCACCAGCGTGTTCGCACAGCGGGCGGGCATTGCCGCCTTGCAGCATTCCGACGAGATCACGCCGCGTGTGGTGGCGCACCTGCAGCAGTGCCGCGACACCCTGGTGCCGCTGTTGCAGGCGCTGCCCGGCGTAGAGGTGGCCAGCGCGCGCGGTGGCATGTATGCGTTCTTTCGCCTGCCGGGGCATGGTGATTCGCTGACCACCGCCAAACGCCTGGTGGCTGAGGCGGGGCTGGGCCTGGCGCCCGGCAATGCCTTTGGCGATGAGGCGCAGGGCTGGCTGCGCTGGTGCTTTGCCTCCAAAGACCCGCAGCGCCTGGTGCAGGGGGTGGGGCGGCTAAAAAACTGGCTCGGGTTATAATTTGCGGGTTTTGCACGGTGCAAGACGCACGCCAATGGCCGTTCCAGCCGCTGGCGCAAGTAAAAACTATTGACCTGCGGCATTGCTGCCGGTCTCCATCAAGGAAAAATCAATGATCGCATCCTCTATCAAGGCCGAAGTTGTCAAGGCCAATGCACGCGCTGCCAACGACACGGGCAGCCCAGAAGTGCAAGTGGCCCTGCTGACGGCCCGCATCAACGAACTGACCCCTCACTTCAAGACGCACGCCAAGGACCACCACGGTCGCCGCGGCCTGCTGCGCATGGTGAGCCGTCGTCGCAAGCTGCTGGACTACCTCAAGGCCAAGGACGCCGACCGTTACACCGCACTGATCGCCAAGCTGGGTCTGCGCAAGTAATCTGATTTGCATGTCAAAACGCCTGGGTTAGTCCGCTAGCTCAGGCGTTTTTTACTTCGGAGCCGCAAAACAGAGCGAAGCTGTGTCATTCCAATGGCCTTGATCCCACACTGGTGGCAGGCAAGTTCACTGGAATGGCATCGTGTTCTGAATTGCCCTCCAAGCCAATCTGGCAGAGCGCTGCCAGCTATTAAAACAGGAGCTGAACATGAGCATTTTCAACAAAATCACCAAGACTTTCCAATGGGGTGACAAGACCGTCATCATGGAAACGGGCGAAATCGCCCGCCAGGCCGGCGGCGCCGTGCTGGTGAACATCGACGACACCGTGGTGCTGGCCACGGTGGTGGCGTCCAAGGTAGCCAAGGCGGGGCAAGACTTCTTCCCGCTGACGGTGGATTACATCGAGAAGACCTACGCTGCAGGCAAGATTCCCGGCAGCTTTTTCAAGCGCGAAGCCAAGCCCAGCGAGCACGAAACCCTCACCAGCCGCCTGATCGACCGCCCGATCCGCCCGCTGTTCCCCGAAGGTTTCTACAACGACGTGCATGTGGTCATCCACACGGTGTCGCTGAACCCTGAAGTCGATGCCGACATTGCCGCCCTGATTGCCACCAGCGCTGCGCTGGCCATCTCGGGCATTCCGTTCAGTGGCCCGATTGGCGCTGCGCGCGTGGGCTATATCAACGGCGAATATGTGCTCAACCCCGGCCAGACGGCGCGCAAGAGCTCGCAGATGGATCTGGTCGTCGCCGGCACCGAAGCGGCTGTGCTGATGGTCGAATCCGAGGCGCAGCAACTGTCCGAAGAAGTCATGCTGGGTGCCGTGGTGTTTGGTCACCAGCAGGGCAATGTGGCCATCAATGCCATTCATGATCTGGTGCGTGAGGCTGGCAAGCCCATGTGGGACTGGAAGGCGCCCGCCAAGGACGAGTCGCTCATCGCCAAGGTGACGGCCCTGGCCGAAGACAAGCTGCGCGCTGCCTACCAGATCCGCAACAAGCAGGCCCGCACGCACGCTTGCCGCGAAGCCTATGCCGTGGTCATGGCCGACCTGAAGGAAGACGGCGTTGCATTCGACAGCGTCAAGGTCGAAGGCATGCTGTTCGACATCGAGGCACGCATTGTGCGCAGCCAGATCCTGGCCGGTGAGCCCCGCATCGACGGCCGCGACACGCGCACCGTGCGCCCTATTGAGATCCGCAGCAGCGTGCTGCCCCGCGCGCACGGCTCGTCGCTGTTCACGCGTGGCGAAACCCAAGCGCTGGTGGTGACCACGCTGGGCACCGAGCGCGATGCACAGCGCATTGATGCGCTGGCAGGCGAGTATGAAGACCGCTTCATGATGCACTACAACATGCCTCCCTTTGCCACGGGCGAAGTGGGTCGCATGGGCAGCACCAAGCGCCGCGAAATCGGCCACGGCCGTCTGGCCAAGCGTGCTCTGGTGGCGGTGTTGCCAACCAAGGAAGAATTCCCCTACACCATGCGCGTGGTGTCGGAAATCACCGAGTCCAATGGCTCGTCGTCGATGGCTTCGGTCTGCGGCGGCTGCCTGTCCATGATGGACGCTGGCGTGCCCATGAAGGCGCATGTGGCCGGTATCGCCATGGGCCTGATCAAGGAAGACAACCGTTTTGCCGTGCTGACCGACATCCTGGGCGATGAAGATCACCTGGGCGACATGGACTTCAAGGTGGCGGGCACCACCGCCGGTATCACGGCGCTGCAGATGGACATCAAGATCCAGGGCATCACCAAGGAAATCATGCAGGTTGCCCTGGCACAGGCCAAGGAAGCGCGCATTCACATCCTGGGCAAGATGCAGGAAGCCATGGGCGAAGCCAAGACCGAAGTGAGCAACTTCGCGCCCAAGCTGTACACCATGAAGATCAACCCCGAGAAGATCCGTGACGTGATCGGCAAGGGCGGCGCCGTGATCCGTGCGCTGACCGAAGAAACCGGTTGCCAGATCAACATCGAGGAAGACGGCACCATCACCATCGCCGCCACCGACAACGCCAAGGCCGACGAAGCCAAGCGCCGCATCGAGCAGATCACGGCCGAAGTCGAAATCGGCAAGATCTACGAAGGCCCGGTCACCAAGATCCTGGACTTCGGCGCCCTCATCAACCTGCTGCCCGGCAAGGACGGCCTGCTGCACATCAGCCAGATCGCGCACGAGCGTGTCGAGCGCGTGGGCGACTACCTGACCGAAGGCCAGATCGTCAAGGTCAAGGTCATGGAAACCGACGAAAAGGGCCGCGTCAAGCTGTCCATGAAGGCCCTGGCCGAGCGTCCCGCTGGCGGCAGCGATCGTCCAGCACCGGCTGAGCGTGGTGACCGTGGTGGCGATCGCGGTGGCGAGCGCCGTGACAGCGGTCGTGATCGCCAGTCCGCCGATCAGCAGCAACAGCAGCAGCAAGCGGTGCCTTCCGAAGGCAGCGCAGGCCAGTTGAACGGTTGATTGATCTGCTATTGATATGAGAGCTGCTGGCGCTTATCCATCAAGCGCTAGCGGCCAAAATCATTCAGATTGACGTGCGAAGGATTCCTGTATGCGCGCTGTAGAAATCACTGCCTTTGGCGCCGCCGATGTGCTGCGCCTGGGCGAGCGCCCCAAGCCCCAGGCGGGGGAGGGCGAGTTGCTGATTCGCGTCAGTGCGAGCGGTATCAATCGGCCCGATGTGCTGCAACGCCTGGGGCATTACGCGCCTCCACCTGGCGCCACCGATCTGCCGGGGCTGGAGGTGGCGGGTGTTGTCGAAAGCGGCGATGCGGCGGCCCTGTTGCGCGCCGGCTTGCAGGTGGGCGACCGCGTTTGCGCGCTGGTGGCTGGTGGCGGCTACGCCGAGTGGTGCGTGGCGCCTGTCGAGCAGTGCCTTCCAGTGCCCGCGGGGCTTTCCGACATTGAGGCGGCATCTCTGCCCGAAACCTTCTTCACGGTGTGGAGCAATGTGTTTGACCGGGGTCGCCTGCAGGCAGGCGAAACCCTGCTGGTGCAGGGCGGCACCAGCGGCATTGGCGTTACCGCCATTCAGTTGGCGCGCGCTATGGGTGCCACGGTGATCGTGACGGCGGGCAGCGATGAAAAATGTGCAGCCTGCCTGGCACTGGGCGCGCACCACGCCATCAACTACAAGACCCAGGATTTTGTCGAGGAAGCAAAACGCATCACTGCCGGCAAAGGCGTGGATGTGGTGCTCGACATGGTTGCTGGCGACTATGTGGCGCGCGAGGTGGAGTGCCTGGCCGAAGATGGCCGCCTTGTCATCATCGCCGTGCAGGGCGGGGTCAAGAGTGCCCTCAATGCGGGCTTGGTGCTGCGGCGTCGGCTGACCATTACGGGCTCGACCCTGCGTCCACGCCCGGTGGCGTTCAAGGGAGCCATCGCGCGTGCGCTGCGTGAGCATGTCTGGCCCCTGATCGCGGCGGGCACGGTTCGTCCCGTCATCTATCGCACTTTCGCGGCGGTGGATGCGGCGCAGGCCCATGCGCTGATGGAATCCAACCAGCACACAGGCAAGATTGTTTTGACGTGGTCATCATGAAAAAGAAACTCATCGCTGGAAACTGGAAGATGAACGGCAGCCTGGCTGCCAACGAGGCACTGGTGCGGGCCCTTGTCACCGGCATGGGGCAGCAACCCGTCTGTGATGTGGCGGTGGCCGTGCCGGCGCCGTATCTTGCCCAGGTGGCGGGCATCGTGGCGGGGTCTGCGCTGGCGCTGGCCGCGCAGGATGTTTCGGTGCATGAGGCGGGCGCCTACACAGGCGAAACGTCGGCCGCCATGCTCAAGGAGTTTGGCGTGCGTTATGTGCTGGTGGGGCACTCGGAGCGGCGCCAGTACCATGGCGAGAGCGATACCGTGGTGGCCGTCAAGGCGCAACGGGCGCTGGCGCAGGGCATCACGCCCATCGTGTGTGTGGGCGAAACCCTGGCCGAGCACGAAGCCGGGCAGACCGAGGTGGTCGTCAAGCGCCAGTTGGCGGCGGTGATTCATCTCAATGGCCATTGCATCAGCGAGATCGTGGTGGCGTATGAACCCGTCTGGGCCATTGGAACAGGGCGCACGGCGTCGCCAGAGCAGGCCCAGCAAGTGCATGCCGTTTTGCGTGCCCAGCTGGCAGCAGCCAGTGAACACGCCGACCGGATTCGCCTGCTGTATGGCGGCAGCATGAACGCCGCCAACGCCGCGCAATTGCTGGCACAACCGGACATCGACGGTGGCTTGGTTGGCGGCGCGGCCTTGAAAGCCCAAGACTTTTTGCAAATTATTGCCGCAGCCCAATAAGGGCGTGCGCTTCAAGCTATCAAATTAGGAGTAAACAGAGAATGAGCGTGCTTGTAAATGTGATTTTGGGTGTGCAGATGCTGACGGCTCTGGGCATGATTGGCCTGATCCTGGTTCAGCATGGGAAGGGCGCAGACATGGGGGCAGCGTTTGGCAGTGGCAGTTCGGGTAGCCTGTTTGGCGCCAGTGGCAGTGCCAACTTTCTTTCGCGCACCACGGGCGTGCTGGCAACGGTGTTTTTTGTGGCAACTCTGGCGCTGGCCTATTTTGGCAACGCGCGCCCCACCGGTTCGGGCAGCGTGCTGGAAACGCCAGCCGCTGTGGCTCCCGCTGCGCCGGTAAATGGGCCTGCAGATGCTGGTTCTAACGCAGCGGTGCCCGCACCTGCGGCTGCTGCTTCGGGTGCCGGTCAGATCCCGACGAAATAATCTGCACTAAATTGGGTTTCAGGCTCTGGGGAAGGGTTTTTCCGGAGTAGAATCCCGGATTGTCTGGGAAGCCAAAACCGCAAGGTTCCTCATGCCATCCAGATAAAAAACAGCCGTCGTGGTGAAATTGGTAGACACGCTATCTTGAGGGGGTAGTGGCGAAAGCTGTGCGAGTTCGAGTCTCGCCGACGGCACCAAAACATAGGCCAGCCTGTATGACCCGGCCAGGGTTCTTGCAGGCTAGGCCACAGCGGTGAGCACATCCTCCAGATGAATCTCGAACAGTACCTCCCCGTCCTCTTGTTTATCCTGGTTGGCATTGCTGTAGGTATAGTGCCGCTGGTTCTAGGATATGTGCTGGGCCCCAATCGCCCGGACGCCGCAAAAAATTCCCCTTACGAATGTGGGTTTGAAGCCTTCGAAGATGCGCGCATGAAGTTCGATGTGCGCTATTACCTCGTGGCCATTCTTTTCATTCTGTTCGATCTGGAAATCGCCTTTCTTTTCCCCTGGGCTGTCTCGCTGCAGGAGGTGGGGGTGACCGGCTTTGTGGCCGTGGTGATCTTCCTCACCATCCTTGTCGTGGGTTTTGCCTACGAGTGGAAAAAAGGCGCCCTGAATTGGGAATGAACGGGCTGCAACAAGGACTGATGCAATGATTGAAGGCGTGATGAAGGAAGGCTTCATCACCACGAGTTACGACTCTGTGGTGAACTGGGCCAAGACCGGATCCCTGTGGCCCATGACCTTTGGTTTGGCGTGCTGTGCGGTCGAGATGATGCACGCGGCCGCTGCGCGCTACGACATTGGTCGTTTTGGCGCCGAGGTGTTTCGCGCCAGCCCGCGCCAGTCCGATCTGATGATTGTGGCGGGCACCCTGTGCAACAAGATGGCTCCTGCCCTGCGCAAGGTATATGACCAGATGTCGGAGCCCCGGTGGGTGCTGTCGATGGGGTCGTGCGCCAATGGCGGTGGTTACTACCACTACAGTTATTCCGTGGTGCGTGGCTGCGACCGTATCGTGCCGGTCGATGTGTATGTGCCTGGCTGCCCACCCACGGCCGAAGCGTTGATCTACGGGATCATCCAGTTGCAGCAGAAGATTCGCCGCACCAACACCATTGCTCGTGTCTGAAGGGTTGATGATGACTGCAGTTGCCATTCGGCCTGAAAAACTCAAAGACAACATTGCTGCGGCGCTGGGTGCCAAGGTGCGGCAGATCACGGTGGCTCTGGAAGAGGTGACCGTGGTGGTTGCCGCTGCTGATTACCTGGATGCCATGCGTGTGTTGCGCGATGCCGATGGCTGCCGTTTTGAGCAGCTGATCGACCTTTGCGGGGTGGATTACTCGGCCTACGCAGATGCCGTGAACGAAGGTGCGCGCTATTGTGTGGTGTCGCATCTGCTGTCTGTCAGTCTCAACCAGCGCGTGCGCGTCAAGGTGTTCTGCCCGGACGATGATTTTCCGGTGGTGGCCTCGGTCACCGAGTTGTGGAATTCGGCCAACTGGTTTGAGCGCGAGGCGTTCGACCTGTTTGGTATCGTTTTCGATGGTCACAACGATTTGCGCCGCATCCTGACCGACTACGGGTTTATTGGTCATCCCTTCCGCAAGGATTTCCCGCTGTCCGGACATGTGGAGATGCGCTACGACGCCGAGCAGCGGCGAGTGGTTTATGAGCCAGTTTCCATCGAGCCGCGAGAAATCACGCCCCGCATCATTCGCGAAGACAAGTACGGAGGCCTGCACTGAGCCGCTGGGCGACTCATGTGATCCATCATGGCGGAAATCAAGAACTATTCCCTGAACTTTGGTCCGCAGCACCCGGCCGCGCACGGTGTGTTGCGCTTGGTGCTGGAGCTGGACGGCGAAGTGGTGCAGCGCGCCGACCCGCACGTTGGTCTGCTTCATCGCGCCACCGAAAAGCTGGCCGAGCACAAGACCTATATCCAGTCGCTTCCCTATATGGACCGGCTCGATTACGTCTCGATGATGTGCAACGAGCATGCCTATTGCCTGGCAATTGAAAAGCTGCTGGGCATCGAGGTGCCGCTGCGTGCGCAATACATCCGGGTGATGTTTGCTGAAATCACGCGCCTGCTCAATCACCTCATGTGGCTCGGTTCGCACGGCAACGACTGCGGCAGCTCCACCATCCTGATCTACACCTTCCGCGAGCGCGAAGACCTGTTCGACATGTACGAAGCAGTGTCGGGCGCGCGCATGCATGCGGCCTACTTCCGTCCTGGTGGTGTGTACCGCGATCTGCCGGACAGCATGCCGCAGTACAAGGTCAGCAAGATCAAGAATGCCAAGGCGCTTGAGGCGATGAACCACAATCGCAAAGGTTCGTTGCTGGATTTCATTGACGACTTCACGCAGCGCTTTCCGGGCTGTATGGATGAGTATGAAACCCTGCTCACCGATAACCGCATCTGGAAGCAGCGCACCGTGGGCATTGGTGTGGTCCCACCCGAGCGCGCGCTGAACCTGGGTATGACCGGGCCCATGCTGCGGGGCTCGGGCATTGCGTGGGACTTGCGCAAGACCCAGCCGTACGATGTGTACGACCGAATGGACTTTGATGTTCCGGTTGGCAAAACCGGCGACTGCTACGACCGGTATCTGGTCCGCATGCAGGAAATGCGCGAGTCCAATCGCATCATCAAGCAGTGCGTCGACTGGCTGCGCGTCAATCCGGGCCCGGTGATTACGGACAACCACAAGATCGCCCCCCCCGATCGCGAGTCCATGAAGTCCAACATGGAAGAGCTGATCCACCACTTCAAGTTGTTCACCGAGGGCTTCCATGTTCCCGAAGGCGAGGCCTATGCTGCGGTCGAGCATCCCAAGGGAGAGTTCGGTATCTATCTGGTGAGCGACGGAGCCAACAAGCCGTATCGACTGAAGATCCGTGCCCCTGGCTTCGCGCATCTGGCCACGCTGGACGAAATGGCCCGTGGCCACATGCTGGCCGACGTGGTTGCCATCATCGGCACCATGGATATCGTGTTCGGAGAGATTGATCGATGATTACCGAAGCGACCAAAGCGCGATTTGCGCGCGAAGTAGCCAAGTACCCGGCCGAGCAGAAGCAATCTGCCGTGATGGCCTGCCTTGCCATCGTGCAGCAGGAACAGGGATACGTGAGCGAGGCCAGCGAAGCCGGCATTGCCGAATATCTTGGTATGCCGCAGATCGCCGTGCACGAAGTCACCACGTTCTACAACATGTACAACCAGCAAGCGGTGGGCAAATACAAGCTGAACGTTTGTACCAATCTGCCATGCCTCTTGCGTGATGGTGGCAAGGCGCTGGAGCATCTTGAGCACAAGCTGGGTATTTCCATGGGCGAAACGACGCCAGACGGCATGTTCACCCTGCAGCAGTGCGAGTGCCTTGGCGCCTGTGCCGATGCACCCGTGATGCTGGTGAACGATCGCAGCATGTGCAGCTTCATGGGCAACGACAAGCTCGACCAGCTGGTGGACAACCTGCGTGCGGCGGAGGCAAAGCAATGACTACAGCTGCCCAGGTGCTTGCACAATTTCAGGCAGCAGGTGTCGAAACCTGCTTCCATGACCGGCATATCGCGCCGCAGATTTATGTCGACCTGAATGGTTCCAACTGGGGCATCAAGGACTATGAAGCCCGTGGCGGATACCAAGCCCTGCGCACCATTTTGGGCGCGAATGGCGGCGAAGGTCTGACGCAGGATCAGGTGATTGCGACCGTCAAGGAGTCCGGACTTCGGGGGCGCGGCGGTGCAGGGTTTCCCACGGGATTGAAGTGGAGCTTCATGCCCCGGCAGTTCCCGGGGCAAAAATACCTCGTGTGCAACTCTGACGAGGGTGAGCCGGGTACATGCAAGGATCGCGACATCCTGATGTACAACCCGCACATCGTGATTGAGGGCATGATCATTGCTGCTTACGCGATGGGTATCAGCGTGGGCTACAACTACATTCACGGCGAAATCTTCCAGACGTACGAGCGCTTTGAGGCGGCTCTGGAAGAGGCCCGTGCGGCAGGCTACCTGGGCAATGGCATTCTGGGCAGCAGCTTCAGCTTTCAGCTGCATGCGCACCACGGTTTTGGTGCCTACATCTGCGGCGAGGAAACCGCCCTGCTCGAATCCCTGGAAGGCAAGAAAGGCCAGCCACGATTCAAGCCGCCGTTTCCGGCCAGTTTTGGCCTGTACGGCAAGCCTACGACCATTAACAACACCGAGACGTTCGCTGCGGTGCCTTGGATCATCCGCAACGGCGGAGCTGCCTACCTGGCGTGCGGCAAGCCCAACAACGGTGGCACCAAGATCTTTTCGGTCAGTGGCGATGTGGAACGGCCCGGCAACTACGAGGTGCCCATGGGCACGCCGTTTGCCAAGCTGCTTGAGCTGGCTGGCGGTGTGCGCACGGGTCGCCAGCTCAAGGCGGTGATTCCTGGTGGTTCTTCGTCTCCCGTTTTGCCGGCATCCATCATCATGGAATGCACCATGGACTACGACTCGATTGCCAAGGCCGGTTCCATGCTGGGTTCTGGGGCGGTGATCGTGATGGACGACTCGCGCTGCATGGTGGAGTCGCTCAAGCGCCTGTCATATTTCTACATGCATGAGTCGTGTGGGCAGTGCACCCCTTGCCGGGAAGGTACGGGTTGGCTCTGGCGCCTGGTGGACCGCATTCACCGCGGCGACGGGCGTCCCGCCGACATGGATGTGCTGGATTCCGTTGCCAGCAACATCATGGGGCGCACCATCTGCGCCCTGGGCGACGCGGCAGCGATGCCCGTACGCGCCATGATCAAGCACTTCCGTCCCGAGTTCGAAGCGTTGATCCGGAACAAGACCCCTCAGGCTGCACCCTCTGCCTGATCGCGAGAAAAGCATATGGTTGAAATTGAACTGGACGGTCAGAAGGTAGAAGTCACCGAGGGTTCCATGGTGATGCATGCTGCCGAAAAGGCCGGCACCTACATACCCCACTTCTGCTACCACAAGAAGCTCTCGATTGCGGCCAGTTGCCGCATGTGCCTGGTGGACGTTGAAAAGGCGCCCAAGCCCATGCCCGCATGTGCCACGCCAGTCACGCAGGGTATGGTGGTGCGAACCAAGACCGACAAGGCCATTCAGGCGCAAAAGTCGGTCATGGAATTTTTGCTCATCAACCATCCGCTGGATTGCCCCATCTGTGACCAGGGGGGTGAGTGTCAGTTGCAGGATCTGGCGGTGGGCTACGGAGCATCGTCGTCCCGCTACGAAGAAGAAAAGCGCGTAGTACCAGTTAAAGATGTGGGCCCGCTGATCTCTATGCAAGAGATGTCGCGTTGTATCCACTGCACACGTTGCGTGCGCTTTGGCCAGGAAGTGGCCGGCGTGATGGAACTGGGCATGATTCATCGCGGCGAGCACGCCGAGATCACCACCGTGACGGGGGAAACGATCGACTCCGAGCTCTCGGGCAACATGATCGACATCTGCCCGGTAGGTGCGTTGACCAGCAAGCCGTTCCGCTACAGCGCCCGCACATGGGAGCTCTCACGCCGCAAGTCGGTCAGCCCGCACGATTCCACAGGCGCCAATCTGATTGTCCAGGTCAAGAATCACAAGGTCATGCGTGTCGTGCCTTTTGAAAATGAGGCAGTCAACGAATGCTGGATTGCAGACCGCGACCGTTTTTCGTATGAAGCACTCAACAGCGACGAGCGCCTGACCCAGCCCATGCTCAAGCAGGGCGGAACATGGCGCGAAGTGGACTGGCAGACGGCACTGGAGTACGTTGCCAATGGGTTGCGATGCGTTCGCAACGACCACGGTGCTGGCGCCATTGGTGCTTTGGTCAGTCCGCACAGCACTCTCGAAGAAATCTATCTGGCCGGCGCACTGGTGCGTGGGCTAGGTAGTGAAAACATTGACTATCGACTTCGCAATGCCGAATTCCCCGCTCCCTCCGGGATTCGCTGGCTGGGAACGTCGATTGCGTCTTTGTCCACCTTGCAGCGTGTGCTGGTGGTGGGCTCCAATCTGCGCAAGGACCACCCGCTGTTTGCACAGCGGATTCGTCAGGCAGCGCGCCATGGTTGTGCTGTCAGCGCTGTCAATTCAGAAGTTTTTGACTGGGCCATGCCTGTCGCGCACTCTTTGGTGCTGGCGTCTGGCGCATGGGAGCAGGCGCTGGCCGGCGTAGCCGCAGCGGTCGCCCAGGAAAAGGGCGTGCAGGCTACTGACGACACGGTTCAGGTGGGCGATTCTGCCTTGGCTATTGCTCGCTCGCTGCTGGGCGGCGAACGCAAGGCAATATTGCTCGGTAACGCAGCCGCCCACCATGCGCATGCCAGCCGTTTACTGGCACTGGCGCAGTGGATCGGAGAGCACACCGGTGCCACGGTGGGCTATCTGACCGAGGCTGCCAATACGGTCGGTGCACAGTACGCTGGCGCAGTGCCCGTCAATGGCGGCCACAATGCAGGTCAGATGCTCGCAGGGAGCCTCAAGGCCGCCATTCTTTTGAACACGGAACCTGCCTTTGACTCTGCTGGCGGTGAGGCGGCCTGTCAGGCGCTTGCCAATACCGACATGGTTGTCACCCTGAGTCCCTTCAAGGCCAACATGGCTTTCAGCGACGTACTGCTGCCAATTGCCCCGTTTACTGAAACCTCGGGCAGTTTTGTGAATGCCGAAGGCCGGTTGCAGAGTTTCCATGCGGTCGTCCGGCCGTTGGGTGAAACCCGGCCTGCCTGGAAGGTGTTGCGAGTGCTCGCCAACCTTTTGAATGTTCCGGGCTTTGATTTCGAGACATCTCAGGATGTACTGGCCCGGGCAACCAACACACCGGCGGGTGGCATCGCTGAAGTTTCGTCCGTACAGCTGAGTAACGCCCAAGCTTTGCTGCCACAGGCGGCAAGTCCTGCGACCGGTGAGCCGGCAGTGGCATCCATCTACCAGCTGGATGGAATCGTGCGTCGGGCCACTTCATTGCAACTGACGGCGGATGCCCGTCGCACGCAGGAAGGAGCCGCGGCGTGATTGATGCTATCCACAACGCAGGTCTGAATCTGTTGAGCTACGGCTGGTGGACAGCCATCGTCTGGCCGGTTCTCTGGATTCTTTTGAAGATTGTTGTCATCCTGGCGCCGTTGATGGGGGCTGTTGCCTACCTGACACTTTGGGAGCGCAAATTGCTGGGTTTCATGCAGGTTCGCCATGGTCCGAATCGTGTCGGTCCCATGGGCTTGCTGCAGCCCATTGCGGATGCGCTCAAGCTGCTGACCAAGGAAATCATCCAGCCTACCGCTGCCAGCAAGGGTTTGTTTGTGCTGGGGCCGGTCATGGCGATCATGCCCGCATTGGCGGCCTGGGTTGCGATTCCTTTTGGCCCGGATGTTGCGTTGGCCAATGTGAACGCGGGTTTGCTGCTGGTGATGGCCATCACGTCCATTGAAGTCTACGGCGTGATCATCGCTGGATGGGCATCCAACTCCAAGTACGCATTTCTGGGCGCCTTGCGAGCTTCCGCGCAGATGGTCAGCTACGAAATTGCCATGGGGTTCTGCTTCCTGGTGGTAATCATGGTGTCTGGCAGCATGAACCTCACGGAGATCGTGATGGGGCAGGGGCGTGGCATGGCAGCCGACAAGGGACTGGTCTTTCTGTCTTGGAACTGGTTGCCATTGCTGCCGATTTTCCTCGTGTACCTGATTTCTGGTGTGGCAGAAACCAACCGCCATCCCTTCGACGTTGTCGAGGGCGAAGCCGAGATTGTTGCCGGGCACATGGTGGAGTACTCCGGCATGGGGTTTGCCATCTTCTTCCTTGCCGAATACGCCAGCATGTGGCTGGTGTCCATCCTGGCTGCGCTGATGTTCCTGGGGGGCTGGCTCTCGCCAATCGACAGCGCATTGTTCAACTGGATTCCGGGCTGGATCTGGCTGGGCCTCAAAACCTTTGTGGTGGTGTCGATGTTTATCTGGATCCGGGCGACTTTCCCCCGCTTCCGTTACGACCAGATCATGCGTCTGGGCTGGAAGATCTTTATTCCGGTCACGCTGGTGTGGTTGCTCATTGTTGGCGGGTGGTTGCTCTCGCCTTGGAATATCTGGAAATAAGCGGGGACACAAATGACTGCTGTTGCTGCTGCTGCACCTTTTTCGTTCAAAGACTTTCTCAAGAGCTTCATGCTCGTGGAGCTGCTCAAGGGCATGGCCCTGACTGGGCGCTATGCCTTTCGCCGTAAGGTGACGGTGCAGTTCCCTGAGGAAAAGACGCCCTTGTCACCACGGTTTCGGGGGTTGCACGCGTTGCGTCGCTATGACAACGGTGAAGAGCGTTGCATTGCCTGCAAGCTGTGCGAAGCCGTTTGCCCTGCGATGGCCATCACCATCGAATCCGATGTCCGTGACGATGGGTCACGCCGCACCACGCGCTATGACATTGATCTGACCAAGTGCATCTTCTGCGGCTTTTGCGAAGAGAGTTGCCCGGTGGATTCGATTGTTGAGACGCACATCCTCGAATACCACGGCGAGAAGCGCGGCGACCTGTATTTCACCAAAGACATGCTTTTGGCGGTGGGTGACCGCTACGAGGGTGAAATTGCTGCGGCCAAGGCCGCTGACGCCAAGTACCGTTAACGCGCTACTGCTGCGAATCCCTTAGGCCAGACTTTATACAAAGACCCGATTCATGGACGCCAAGACTGGTTTTTTCTATCTCTTCTCGGTAGTGCTGCTGTTTGCAGCCTTCCGGGTGATTACTGCGCGCAATCCAGTGCATGCGGTGCTGCACCTCATCCTTGCCTTCTCGCAGGCTGCGGCAATCTGGTTGCTGCTCAAGGCGGAGTTCCTTGCCATCGTGCTGGTCCTTGTGTATCTGGGCGCAGTCATGGTGCTGTTCCTGTTCGTAGTGATGATGCTCGACATACACATCGACACGATCCGCAAGGGGTTTTGGAAGCATTTTCCACTGGCCGCCTTTGTCGGTGCCGTGATCGCCCTGGAAATGGCAGCGGTGGTCATCGGAGGGTTCCGTGGTATGGACGAACCCAAGGCTGCAGCGGTGGTGCTGGATGCCGCGGGGCAGGTGGTCCCTTACTCCAACGCGAAGGCGCTTGGCAAATTGCTCTACACGGAATATTTGTATCCCGTGGAAATTGCCGCTGTCATTTTGCTCGTGGCCATGGTTGCCGCCATTGCTTTGACGCTGCGCCAACGCAAGGACACCAAGGCGATCGACCCCTCGATGCAGGTCAGGGTGCGGGCGCGTGATCGTCTGCAAGTGGTCAAGCTGACGGCAACCCAGAAGCCTGGCCCGGAAGTCGCCAGCGAGCCTGCGGGCGAGGAGAAAAAAGCATGACATTGACGCTGGGCCATTTTCTTTCACTGGGCGCCATGCTGTTCGCCCTTGCAGTGATCGGTATTTTCCTGAATCGCAAGAATCTGATTGTCTTGCTGATGGCGATTGAGTTGATGCTGTTGGCGGTCAACATGAATTTCGTGGCGTTTTCGCACTATCTTGGCGATATGCACGGTCAGGTTTTCGTGTTCTTCATCCTGACAGTGGCGGCTGCCGAGTCGGCCATTGGTCTGGCCATTCTGGTGCTGCTGTTCCGCAATAACTCCAGCATCAACGCGGAAGATCTCAACACCCTCAAGGGTTGAGTCGCCCACATTCCCAAGGTTCTCAAGAATGAGTCAAACCCTCTCTGCTTCAACGCTTTTGGCGGTTCCTTTGGCACCGCTGGCAGGCGCATTGCTGGCCGGTATATTTGGTACCACGTTTGGCGGCAACTGGATTGGTCGTCGCCTCAGCCACACGCTGACCATCCTGGGCGTGTTGGTTGCATTCATCCTGTCTGCCATGACGCTCAAGAGCGTGGCACTGGATGGTGCGCGCTTCAATGAGACGCTGTACACCTGGATGGTCGTAGGAGGCCTCAAGATGGAGGTGGGCTTCCTGGTGGACAGCCTTACAGCCATGATGATGGTGGTAGTCACTTTTGTGTCGCTCATGGTGCACATCTACACCATTGGCTACATGGAAGAGGATGACGGCTACAACCGTTTCTTTGCCTACATCTCGCTGTTCACGTTCTCCATGCTCATGCTCGTCATGAGCAACAACTTGCTGCAGCTATTCTTTGGCTGGGAAGCGGTGGGCCTGGTTTCCTATCTGCTGATCGGCTTCTGGTTCAATAAGCCCTCTGCCATCTTCGCCAACATGAAGGCCTTTCTGGTCAATCGCGTGGGTGACTTCGGTTTCATCCTCGGCATTGGCCTGATCGCGGCCTACGCTGGCACGCTCAATTACGCCGAGGTGTTTGGCAAGACCGCCGAGCTGGGCGGGCTTGCGTTCCCCGGCACCGACTGGATGCTAATTACGGTCATCTGCATCTGCCTGTTCATCGGCGCAATGGGTAAAAGCGCCCAGTTCCCTCTGCATGTGTGGTTGCCTGATTCCATGGAAGGCCCAACTCCCATCTCCGCCTTGATTCACGCGGCGACCATGGTGACGGCCGGCATTTTCATGGTGGCCCGCATGTCGCCGCTGTTCGAGCTGTCGGATACGGCACTCAACTTCATTTTGGTGATTGGTGCGATCACTGCGCTCTTCATGGGCTTTCTGGGCATCATTCAGAATGACATCAAGCGTGTGGTGGCTTACTCCACCTTGTCGCAGCTCGGTTACATGACGGTGGCCCTGGGGGCATCGGCTTACTCTGTGGCGGTGTTCCACTTGATGACCCACGCATTTTTCAAGGCGCTTTTGTTCCTTGGTGCTGGTTCGGTCATCATGGGCATGCACCACAACCAGGACATCCGCTGGATGGGGGGCGTGCGCAAGTACATGCCCATTACCTGGATTACCTCGTTGCTCGGCTCTTTGGCACTGATCGGCACACCTCTGTTCTCGGGGTTCTACTCCAAGGACAGCATCATTGAGGCTGTTCACTTCAGTCAACTTCCGGCTGCAGGTTTTGCACACTTTGCGGTGTTGGCCGGGGTGTTCATCACGGCGTTTTACTCGTTCCGCATGTACTTTCTGGTTTTTCACGGCAAAGAACGCTATGACCAGAATCCAGACGCACACCATGCGGGCGACCATGGCCACGGTCATGATGACCACCATGAACCGCACGAATCGCCATGGGTGGTTACCGTGCCCCTGGTTTTGCTGGCGATTCCTTCAGTCGTGGTGGGCTTCATGTTCATCCAGCCGATGCTGTTTGGAGATTTTTTCAAGGATGTGATTTTTGTGGATGCAGTCAAGCATCCCGCGATGGCCAAGCTGGCCGAGATCTTCCACGGTCCCATGGGCATGGCCCTGCATGGGCTGCAGACAGCGCCGTTCTGGCTGGCGTTGGCGGGTGTTGGGCTGTCCTATTACATGTACATGGTCAATCCCGCATTGCCAACGGCCATCAAGGCGCGAGTGCAGCCCCTGTATGCGTTGTTGGAAAACAAATACTACCTGGACTGGATCAACGAAAACATCCTTGCGCGTGGTGCACGTGCCTTGGGCACCGGTCTTTGGAAGGTGGGAGATCAGGCCATCATCGACGGTGCCATGGTCAACGGTTCATGGAAGCTGGTTCGCTGGGTTTCCAGTGTGGTGCGGTGGATGCAGACGGGTTTCATCTTCCACTATGCCCTCGTGATGATTCTGGGGGTGTTTGCGCTGATGACCTGGTTTGTCTGGCGCGACTATTTCCTGCAGCTCATCAAATAAGGAAAAGAACAAAATGGGTTTGTTGAGTCTTGCAATCTGGACGCCAATCGTTTTTGGTGTTCTGCTGCTGGCGGTGGGTCGGGATGAACATTCCCGTGCTGTCCGCTGGATCGCCCTGATTGGCGCTGTCATCGGCTTGTTGGTAACGCTGCCTCTGTATGACGGCTTCAAGCTGGGCACTGCTGCCATGCAGTTTGTAGAGAAGACCACGTGGATTGAACGTTTTAACGTCCACTACCACCTGGGTGTGGACGGCCTTTCCTTCTGGTTTGTGCCCCTCACCGCCTTCATCACGGTCATTGTGGTGATCGCTTCCTGGGAGTCGATTACTGAGCGGGTCAACCAGTACATGGGTGCCTTTCTGATCCTTTCAGGATTGATGATTGGTGTGTTCTGTGCACTCGACGGCCTGCTGTTCTATGTGTTTTTTGAGGCAACCCTGATTCCGATGTACCTGATCATTGGTATCTGGGGCGGGCCTAACAAGATTTACGCGGCCTTCAAGTTTTTCTTGTACACGCTGCTCGGCTCGCTGCTGATGCTGATTGCGCTCATCTTTCTGTACAACCAGTCGGGTGGCAGTTTTGATATTGCGGCGTGGCACAAGTTGCCCCTCAGCTCCACGGCGCAGACGATGCTTTTCTTCGCATTCTTTGCGGCCTTTGCTGTGAAAGTGCCTATGTGGCCTGTGCACACCTGGTTGCCTGATGTGCACGTGGAAGCCCCCACAGGCGGTTCTGCTGTCTTGGCGGCCATCATGCTTAAGCTGGGCGCCTACGGTTTCCTGCGCTTCTCGATGCCGATTGCCCCGGATGCTTCCCGGGAATGGGCGTGGTTGATGATCGCGTTGTCGCTGGTGGCCGTGATTTATGTCGGTCTGGTGGCCATGGTTCAGAAAGACATGAAGAAGCTGGTGGCTTATTCGTCCGTTGCACACATGGGTTTTGTGACGCTCGGCTTTTTCATCTTCAACGATCTGGGTGTTTCGGGTGGTCTGGTGCAGATGATCGCGCACGGCTTTGTTTCCGGTGCCATGTTCCTTTCGATCGGTGTTCTTTACGATCGAGTGCACTCGCGAGAAATCTCCGCCTATGGCGGCGTGGTCAATACCATGCCCAACTTCACGGCATTTGCCTTGCTGTTTGCCATGGCCAACTGCGGGCTTCCAGGAACCGCCGGGTTTGTGGGCGAGTGGATGGTGATCCTTGGCGCAGTGAAGGCCAACTTCTGGATTGGTGTTGCAGCTGCCACAGCACTGATTTTCGGTGCAGCCTACACGCTTTGGATGTTCAAACGGGTTTATCTGGGTCCCGTGGGTAACGACCATGTCAAGGCACTGCAAGACATCAACAGCCGTGAATTCTTGGTGATGGCATTGCTGGCTTTGGCTGTTCTGGCCATGGGCCTTTATCCACGCCCCTTCACCGACGTGATGGACACCTCCGTGGCGGAGTTGCTCAAGCATGTGGCCCTGTCCAAGCTGAACTGACCAGACTGAACTGAGAGATTCGAGATGATTGACAACATCAGCTGGCTTGCCATTTACCCCGAGATCGTGCTGTTGGCCATGGCCTGCGTGATCATGCTTGTGGACCTGGGGGTTCACAGTCCTCGCCGTACCGGCACCTATGTGCTCACCATGCTCACGCTGGCAGTGGTTGCTGTTCTGCAGGGTGTGTACGCCAGCAGTGGAAACACGTTCTATGGTTTCGGCAACATGGTGGTCAGTGATGCGATGGGCAACTGGCTCAAGTGCTTCGCCACTGTGGCAGTGATGGTGACGCTGGTTTACGGCCGTCCTTATGCCGCCGATCGTGGAATGCTGCGCGGTGGCGAGTTGTTCACCCTGTCGATGTTGGCTTTGCTGGGCATGTTCATCATGATCTCCGGTAACAACTTCCTCGTGATTTACCTGGGCTTGGAACTGCTCACCCTGTCCAGCTACACGCTGGTGGCATTGCGTCGCGACAACGCCATGGCAACGGAAGCTGCCATGAAGTATTTTGTGCTGGGGGCCATGGCAAGCGGGTTCCTGCTTTATGGTTTGTCGATGCTTTACGGTGCCACGGGATCCCTGGATATCGGGCAAGTGTTCAAGGCCGTCAATTCTGGCCAGATCCGCCACCAGGTGCTGGTGTTTGGATTGGTCTTCGTGGTGGCAGGTCTGGCTTTCAAGCTGGGCGTGGTGCCTTTCCACATGTGGATTCCCGATGTCTATCAAGGTGCCCCCACTGCAGTCACGCTGATGATTGGTGGCGCACCCAAGCTTGCTGCGTTTGCAATCACCATTCGGCTTTTGGTGGACGGTTTGTTACCACTGGCCATCGATTGGCAGCAGATGCTGGCAGTGCTGGCCATTGGCTCGCTGCTGGTGGGTAACCTTGCAGCCATTGCCCAGACCAATCTGAAGCGCATGCTGGCTTACTCCACCATTTCTCAGATGGGTTTTGTCTTGCTGGGCCTGTTGTCGGGTGTCATCAACGGCAATGTGGATGCCGCTGCCGTTGAGAGCGCCTACAGCTCCGCCATGTTCTACGTGGTGAGCTATGTCCTTACAACCCTGGCAGCGTTCGGCGTGATTTTGCTGCTGGCCCGTGAAGGCTTTGAGAGCGAAGAAATCGCAGATCTGGCGGGTCTCAATCAGCGCAGCCCCCTGTATGCGGGCGTGATGGCTGTCTGCCTATTCTCCATGGCCGGCATTCCACCGCTGGTGGGTTTCTATGCCAAGCTGTCTGTCTTGCAGGCCTTGGTGGCGTCCGGACAGGGGCTTTACATTGCGTTGGCGGTGTTTGCTGTCCTCATGTCGTTGATTGGCGCTTTCTACTACCTGCGCGTCGTGAAGGTCATGTATTTTGATGCCCCTCTGACGGCAACCAGCGTGTCTGCGCCCCTGGATGTTCGCGTGGTGTTGACTGTCAACGGTGCACTGGTGCTGGTGCTCGGCTTGTTGCCCGGTGGTTTGATGGCCCTGTGTGCAGATGCCATCGTGCGTGCCCTGGCCACCTGAACCCAATCAAAGTACTTCTGTGTCTCAAACTGGATCGATCTGGCTTGTCATCGTGGCCGCGTTCATCGCGGCCAACCTGCCGTTTATCAACCACCGGATGATGGTGGTCGGGCCCTTGGCCCAGACCAAGAAGGCGTTGATTGTTCGTCTTGTTGAGCTGGTGGTGCTGTACTTTCTGGTCGGCGGCATTGCCCTTCTGCTGGAACGGCGTGCCGGGCAGATTGCACCACAGGGGTGGGAGTTCTATGCCGTTACTGGAACCTTGTTTCTTACGCTGGCATTTCCGGGTTTTGTTTACCGCTATCTGCTGCGTCGCCACGATTGACCACGGTTCAAAGAGACTGCCTTCATGAAGGTGCTTGACCTGCATTGTCAGCAGGGCCACGTATTTGAGGGGTGGTTCGCCTCGGAAGAAGATTTTCAGGGGCAGCTGCGCGATTCGCTCGTGCAGTGCCCGTTGTGCGCTGACGTCCACATTTCCAAAAGACTGAGTGCGCCCAGGCTGAATCTGGGTGCTCGGCAATCCACTGCCACACCCGTCGTTGCGGATTCGTCGGTGGCAAGCAGCACTGTCGACGCGTCTGGCGCTGATCGTCAGGCGGCATGGTTGTCGCTGGCGCGCAAGATCATGGCCACCACAGAAGACGTAGGTCCACAATTTGCGCAAGAAGCCAGGCGCATCCACCGCGGAGAGGTTGAAGAGCGGGCGATTCGGGGCCAGGCGTCACCCGACGAGACCCTGCAGTTGCTCGATGAAGGCATTGCGGTTCTGCCACTCCTGTTGCCAGAGGCAGCGAAAGAAACCTTGCAATAAGGCCACGCCGTGCGGCTGCGCTGGCCCTTTCGCATCGATCTTACTGCTGTCACTACGGAGTCGGTCATACGGTGAATTGCAGTGCAGCAAGACGCGCATAGATACCGCCCTGCGTCAGCAGCACGGCGTGGGTACCCTGTTCGACGATGCGTCCATTTTCCAGCACGACGATCCGGTCAGCGTTTTGAACTGTGGCGAGACGGTGTGCAATCACCAGTGTCGTGCGCTGGCCGGTGTGTCGCTGCATGGCCATCTCCAGTGCGGCTTGCACCATGCGTTCGCTTTCCGCGTCGAGCGCGCTGGTGGCTTCATCCAGTAGCAGCAGGGGAGGATTTTTCAGCATCGCGCGCGCAATGGAGATGCGCTGGCGTTGTCCGCCAGAAAGGCGCACGCCCCGCTCTCCCAGAAAGGTGGAGTATCCCTCCGGCAGGGCTTCAATGAAGTCGTGGGCGAAGGCCGCCTTGGCAGCAGCGATCACCTCATCGGTAGATGCATTGGGGCACCCATACCGGATATTGTCGAAAGCAGAAGCCGAAAAGATCACGGCGTCCTGGGGCACGGTACCAATGTTGGCGCGCAACTCCTCCAGTGCCAACTGCCGGATTTCGACGCCGTTGAGAGCAATGCGGCCTTGCAACGCGCCATTGGCACGCTGGTCTACGTCGTAGAAGCGTTGGAGCAGTTGAAAAACGGTGGTTTTTCCTGCACCGCTGGCTCCGACCAGCGCGATCGTTTCTCCCGGTTGCAGGTGCAGCGTGAAGCCTTGCAATGCCGGTTGGTCGGGCCGCGACGGGTAGTGAAAATCAACCGCTTCAAAGTCCACCCGAAGGCCTTGGTTTCCCGTGGGCAGCGGTTGGGGTGCCCGAGACTCTGCCACGGGGGACTCACTCGCTATCAGTTCCATCAGGCGTTCTGTCGCGCCTGCGGCGCGCAGCAGGTCGCCATAGACCTCGCCGAGCACCGCCACTGCGCCAGCCAGCAAGATGACATACACCACGGTCTGCCCCAGGTGACCCGCTGTCATTTGTCCGTCCAGCACAGCCTGGGTTCCCCGGTAGAGGCCCCACAGCAGCAGGCCGGCGTTGGCAATGATGATGAACGCCACAAGAAAAGCGCGCGCACGTGTGCGCCGGATGGCGGTCAGAAAGGCGTTTTCGGTGGCTTTGCCAAAGCGAGCCGACTCACGCGCTTCGGCCGTGTAGCTTTGCACCACTGGAACGGCATTGAGCACCTCGGCCGCGATGGCGCTGGAGTCGGCCACGCGGTCCTGGCTGTCGCGCGAGAGGCGCCGTACGCGCCGCCCTATCCACATGCTGGGCAAAACCACCAGTACCAACACCAATAGGACAACCGCCATCACGTACGGGTTGGTCCACACCAGCATCACCAGTGCGCCCACTCCCATGACGGCGTTGCGCAGCCCCATGGAGAGTGATGAACCGACCACCGTCTGTACGAGCGTGGTGTCGGCTGTCAGCCGCGACAAAACCTCTCCGGTCTGCGTGGTTTCAAAGAACTGCGGGCTTTGCCGCAGCACATGGCTGTAGACGGCATTGCGCAGGTCGACGGTGATTCGTTCGCCCAGCCAGCTCACCATGTAAAAGCGTGCCGCCGAAAAAATGCCCAGGGCGATGGCGACGCCGAACAGTGCCAGAAAATGCCCGCGCAGCGCCATCGTCTGGTCGCTATGGTCGGATGCCATCAGGCCTCCATCGATCAGATTGCGCAATGCCAGCGGAAACGCCAACGTGGCCCCCGCCGCCAGCACCAGAAAAATCAGCGACAGACCAATCTGGGCGCGGTAGGGCCGCAAAAAAGGAAGCAGGCCAGACAGAGAGCGCGGAGCGCCGCGCGCGCGCAGGGGAGAAGATGTTGCCATCAGGGCAGTGTAGGCTGCCCCGAAGGGTGGTGGACAGTGGGCACGCGTGCCTTTTGGGCCCTGTGCTTTTACACGGTGGTGGCAGCTCGGGTGGTGCATAGCGGCGGCCGCGGCCGGTGGTGCCGGATGCACCCCGTCCACCCGACAAAAAACGAAGCCGCAGGCGCACCCCATTTGGTGACCCGAAGCTGCGCCATCGCCCGCTTGAATGCTCCGCACGGACCATTGCGACGCCCGTTGCGCAAACGCGTGTTGGCGCGGTGGGGTGGGCGTTCTTACGTAGGCATTTATACATAGGCATTTGTCCCAGTACCTGCGTGCCCATGCCGGGACTTACGATGCAACTCAACAAAACGCATCTTCCGAGACCTTGCGGCAAGGCTCTTTCCTCAGCATCCCCATGGAGCGATCAAGGCGCAATGAGCGACGTCATTCTTGAAACACAAAGCCTGACCAAAGAGTTCAAAGGCTTCACCGCGGTCAGCAACGTGACCCTGTCGGTGCGCCGTGGCTCCATCCACGCCCTGATTGGACCCAATGGCGCCGGCAAGACCACCTGCTTTAACCTGCTCACCAAATTTCTGGAGCCCACCTCGGGTCTGATCCGTTTTAACGGGCAGGACATCACGCGCGAAAAGCCCGCTGAGATCGCGCGCCGCGGCGTGATCCGTTCGTTCCAGATATCAGCGGTGTTTCCGCACCTGACGCTGATGGAGAACGTGCGCATTGGGCTGCAGCGCAAGCTGGGCACCGCCTTTCATTTCTGGCGCAGCGAGCGCAGCCTGCGCCAGCTCGATGCCCGCGCCATGGAGCTGCTCACCGAAGTGGGCCTGGAAGACCTGGCCGACGAACTCACGGTGAACCTGCCCTATGGCCGCAAGCGCGCCCTCGAAATCGCCACCACGCTGGCCATGGAGCCAGAGCTCATGCTGCTCGATGAACCCACGCAGGGCATGGGTCACGAGGACGTGGACCGCGTCACGCAACTCATCAAGAAGGTCTCGGCTGGCCGGACCATCCTGATGGTCGAGCACAACATGAAAGTGGTGTCCACCATTGCCGATTGCATCACCGTGCTGCAGCGTGGTGCCGTGCTGGCAGAAGGGCCTTACGCCGAAGTTTCGAATAACCCCCAAGTGATGGAAGCCTACATGGGCACGACCGATGGCCAACTGCAGGGAGCCCACTGAAATGGCCACCACTGCCTCCAACACCCCTGCGCTGGAAATCAGCCATCTGGAAGCCTGGTACGGCGAGTCGCATGTGCTGCATGGCGTGGACATCATGGTGCGGCCCGGCGAAGTCGTGACCTTGCTCGGGCGCAACGGCGCTGGTCGCACCACCACCATGCGGGCTGTCATGGGCCTCACCGGCGCCCGCAAGGGCTCTGTGAAGATCAATGGTGTGGAGACCATCCACATGCCGACGCACCGCATCGCCCACCTGGGCGTGGGCTATTGCCCGGAAGAGCGGGGCATTTTCTCCAGCCTGTCGTGCGAAGAAAACCTGCTGCTCCCGCCGGTCCTCAAGACCGGCACGCAGGGCATGTCGCTCGACGAAATTTACGCCATGTTCCCCAACCTGGCAGAACGCCGCAACAGCCAGGGCACGCGCCTGTCGGGCGGCGAGCAGCAGATGCTGGCCGTTGCGCGCATCCTGCGCACCGGCGCCAAGCTGCTGCTGCTCGACGAAATCTCTGAAGGCCTGGCGCCGGTCATCGTGCAGGCGCTGGCCCGCATGATCATCATGCTGCGCGAGCGTGGTTACACGGTGGTGATGGTCGAGCAGAACTTCCGCTTTGCCGCACCGCTGGCCGACCGCTTTTATGTGATGGAGCATGGCCGCATCGTCGAGAAATTCGGCGCCAGCGAGCTCGAAGAAAAGATGCCGGTGCTCACCGACCTTCTCGGCGTCTGACCGGTCAGGCCGCCACCTCCCGTGTTTTTGCAATCCCCCTCACCACAACAGGAGACACTCATGAAATACAAACTCAAAGCACTGGCATTGATGCTGGGCGCAGCCGGTCTGGCCACTTCGGCCGTCCAGGCGCAGGAAAAGGTCAAGATCGGCTTCATCACCGACATGTCCAGCCTGTATTCGGACGTCGAAGGCAAGGGCGGCGCCACCGCCATCCAGATGGCCATCGATGACTTCGGTGGCAAGGTGCTGGGGCAGCCGATCGAGTTGCTCACGGCCGACCACCAGAACAAGGCCGATATCGCCGCCTCCAAAGCCCGTGAATGGATCGATACGCAAGGCGTGACGATGGTGTTCGGTGGCACCAATTCCGGCACCGCACTGGCGACTGCCAAAGTGGCCCAGGAAAAGAAGCGCGTCTATTTCAACAACGGCGCCGGCAGCTCTGCATTGACCAATGAGCAATGCACTCCTTACACCGTGCATTACGCCTACGACACGGTCGCGCTGGCCAAGGGCACGGGCGGTGCCGTGGTGGACAGCGGCGGCAAGAGCTGGTTCTTCCTGACCGCCGACTACGCGTTCGGTCATTCGCTGGAAAACGACACCTCCGCAGTGGTCAAGGCCAAGGGCGGCACCGTGGCGGGTGCCGTGCGCCACCCGCTCAACGCATCCGACTTCTCCTCGTTCCTGCTTCAGGCACAAAACTCCAAAGCTCAGATCCTGGGGCTGGCCAACGCGGGCGGCGACACCATCAACGCCATCAAGGCCGCCAAGGAATTTGGCATCAATAAGACCATGAAGACCGCGGGTCTGCTGGTTTTCCTGAGCGACATCCACAGCCTGGGCCTCAAGAACACCGAAGGCCTGCTGCACACCACGAGCTGGTACTGGGACAAGGACGACGATTCGCGCAAATTTGCCAACCAGTACTTTGCCAAGATGAAACGCATGCCTACCGACGTGCAGGCAGCAGACTACTCTGCCACGATGACCTATCTGAAGGCGGTTGCCGCCGTCAAGAGCACGGATGCCGACAAGGTCATGGAATACCTGAAGAAGACGCCCATCAATGACTTCTACGCCAAGGGCGGTGTGATTCGTCCGGACGGCCGCATGGTTCACGAGATGTACCTGGTACAGGTGAAGTCGCTGGCTGAATCCAAGAAGCCCTGGGACTACCTGAACATCGTCAAGAAGATCCCGGGCGACCAGGTGTTCACCGCCAAGGCCGACAGCAAGTGCGCGCTCTGGAAATAACCCTTTAACCTGAACTCTCCCCACCTGCCGTCTGCCATGGAAATTTTTGGTGTCTCATTGCCGGGTCTATTGAGTCAGCTCCTGTTGGGGCTGGTCAATGGCTCGTTTTACGCAATCCTCAGCCTTGGGCTGGCCGTGATATTCGGCCTGCTCAACGTCATCAACTTTGCGCACGGTGCGCTGTTCATGATGGGGGCTGTGATTACCTGGATGGCCATGAACTACTTCGGCATCAACTACTGGTTGATGCTGGTGCTGGCGCCGCTCGTGGTGGGGGTGTTCGGGGTCGTGATCGAGCGGCTGCTGCTGCGCTGGATCTACAAGCTGGACCATCTTTATGGCCTGCTGCTCACACTGGGCCTGACGCTGTTGATCGAGGGCATCTTTCGCTCGATCTATGGCGTATCGGGCCTGGGTTACGACACGCCCGAGTTGCTTGAAGGAGCCACCAACCTGGGCTTCATGATCATGCCCAACTACCGTGCCTGGGTGGTCGTTGCTTCCATCACGGTATGCATTGCCACCTGGTACGTGATCGAGAAGACCAAGCTGGGCGCCTACCTGCGCGCCGGCACCGAGAACCCGCGTCTGGTGGAGGCATTCGGCGTCAACGTGCCGCTGATGATCACGCTGACCTATGCGTTTGGTGCCGGTTTGGCGGCCTTTGCCGGTGTGCTGGCTGCGCCGGTGTACCAGGTGTCGCCGCTGATGGGGCAGAACCTCATCATCGTGGTGTTTGCCGTGGTGGTGATCGGTGGCATGGGCTCCATCATGGGCTCCATCCTGACCGGTCTGGGCCTGGGCATCGTCGAAGGATTCACCAAGGTGTTCTATCCCGAAGCCTCCTCGACCGTGGTGTTTGTCATCATGGTCATCGTTCTCCTGATTCGCCCCGCCGGCCTGTTCGGCAAAGAAAAATAAGGGGCTGTTCACATGAATTCCAAGAACCTTACCGCTATTGGCTACGGCCTGTTGTTCATCGGCCTGCTGGTGGCGCCGTTGCTGGGCGCCTACCCGGTGTTCGTGATGAAGCTGATGTGCTTCGCGCTGTTTGCCTCCGCCTTCAACCTGCTGCTTGGCTACACCGGCATGCTGTCTTTTGGCCATGCGGCCTTTCTGGGGGGCTCGGCCTATGTGGCAGGCCAGTCCATGAAGGTGTGGGGCTTTACCCCCGAAATCGGCCTGCTGCTGGGCACGGCCAGCGGCGCGTTGCTGGGCCTGGTGGTCGGTTTCTTTGCCATTCGCCGCACAGGCATCTACTCCACGATGATCACGCTGGCACTGGCGCAGATGCTGTTCTTCATCTGCCTGCAGATGCCCTTTACCGGTGGTGAAGACGGGCTGCAAGGCGTGCCACGCGGCAAGCTGTTTGGCGTGTTTGATCTGCAAAATGACCTGGCCATGTACTACGTGGTGCTGGTCGTGGTGGTGGCGGCGTTTTTGCTGATCGTGCGCACCGTGCACTCGCCCTATGGTCAGGTGCTCAAGGCCATCAAGGAAAACGAGCCGCGTGCCATTTCGCTGGGCTACGACACCAACCGCTTCAAGCTGCTGGCGTTTGTGCTGTCGGCTGCGCTGTCGGGGCTGGCAGGCTCGCTCAAAACCCTGGTGCTGGGCTTTGCCACGCTCAGCGATGTGCACTGGTCGGCATCAGGCCACGTGGTGCTGATGACGCTGGTGGGTGGCCTTGGCACGCTGTCGGGGCCGCTGGTGGGCTCGGCCGTGGTGGTGTTGCTGGAGAACAAGCTGGGTGAAATCGGCAGCTTCCTGGCCACGCTGACCAGCGTGGAATGGTTCAACACGCTGGGTGAGTCGGTCACCATGGTGACGGGCCTGATTTTTGTGATCTGCGTGCTGGCATTCCGCCGCGGCATCATGGGTGAAATCATTGCCTGGCTGGCCCGCCGCAAGGCCGGCAGCAAGGGCTGAGTTTCACGTTTTCTTGCGCGCTTTGTAAAGGCCGCTGCGTCACAAGCGCAGCGGCTTTTTGTATCCCGTCATTTCCAGATAACCCCGGCCAACGGCTTCGCCTGCGCCATTGCGCAACTCCGACAGGCCTTCCCAGTAAATCGCCCCGGTAGAGCTGCTGCTGTCGAGCTCCTGGTCGTCCAGCAGTGCACGCACACCGAACTGGCCGGCGGGGGTTGTCACCAGCCATTGCACCGGGTAGCGGGCGCCGCTCAAGGGGCTGCTCCAGTGGCGTTGTGCGGCAAACACCACGGTGTTGTCGGCAAATACCTGGGTCTGCTGGCGCGCCGGGCGGAACGAGCCACCCGTCCACAGCGTTGAGCCATCGGCGCGCCGCAAGCGAAACGCCGTGAGCGCGCTGCCGTCGTAGAGGTTCATGCCTATCCAGTCCCAGCCCACGGCGTCGGGGTGCATCAGCGCATCGCTCCATTCATGGTCCAGCCAGGCGCGGTTGGTGCCGTTGTCGGTGGTGCTGCTTTCAATGACCATACGGCGCCCGTTCAGCACAATGGCGCCGCTCACGGCCAGCTGTGGCTGGCTGTAGTAATAGCTGGCCTGGGCAGCCTCAGGGCCTTTGCGGGACAGGCCCTGCCGGCCCTGCAGCAGTGGCGGCTGGGCCGTGTCGCAGCGCAAGTCGAGCCCGAAGCCGTCGCCCTCGACCCGTGCGAGATAGCGGCTGCCGCTGGTGATGGGGCTTTGTCCAGCGCTGCCGGGCGCTGCACGCTGGGTGCCGTCGGGCAGGGCGGTTCTGGCAAGCGACCAGTCGCGCAGCTTGACGGCCGTGTCGGACTCGCTGGCCTGCGCCACGCCAAAGCCCGCGCGGGCGATGCGCTGGTCGTGGTGCAGGCGCTGGCCGTGGATGTCCGTCAGCGCCGCGTGGGCGAACAGCAGCTGCCTGGCCGCAAAGGCCGACTGCATGCCTTGCGTGGCATCCACCCGCGAGCGGAAAAACGTCACCTGAAACCCCCACAACCTGCCCTCGGCCTGCACATGGCCCGTGAGGTACCACCATTCGGTGTGCAGATCCGGGTGGCTGCCATGGTCGCGCGGAAATTGAAGGGCTCGCGCGGGCAGCGCCAGCGCATTGGCCGCGCCCGCTCCCAGGGTCAGCGCCAGCCATTGGCGGCGCGTGCACAGGGCAAAGCGCCCGGGCGGCGGTGTGAGGGGCATGGGCAGCTGCGCGACGGGCATGTCAGGCTTGACTGGCATACCGGCGCTGGTGGGGCGGGGTGCCGTGGCCAGAGCCGCAGGCGGCGCCGTGGGGTTCGAAAAATGGGGGCTGCGCGGTCATGGCGTGAATTGTCTTTCAATGCTTGCGGGCCGGTTGTGGGGTTTAGCGGGCATCCGGCCTGACCTACCAGTCTTCCTTGACGGCCAGCACCGCATCCTGTCCGGCTGCCGCCCGGCCCGCCAGCCATGCCGTGAGGGTGCCTGAGGCCACCACGACGGCGCACAGTGCCAGCAGGCGGGCTGCGGGCACGCGCAGGTCCATGGTCCAGTGAAAGCTTTGCGGGTTGACCACATGCACCAGCACAAATGCCACGGCCAGGCCCAGCAGCACCCCCACGGCTGCGCCCACGCCGGTCCATGCCGCGCCTTCGCCGGCTACCACGGCCAGAATCTGGCGGCGTGTGAGGCCCAGGTGGGCCAGCAAACCGAACTCCTTGCGCCGTGCCAGCACCTGCGCGCTGAAGCTGGCCGCCACACCAAACAGGCCGATACCAATGGCCACCGCCTGCAGCCAGTAGGTGACGGCAAAGCTGCGGTCGAAGATGCGCAGCGAGCGCTCGCGGATGGCACCGGACGAGACAAATTCCAGCCCTGCTGCGCCTGCCTCCGTGGGGGCCTCTGTGCCAGCATCGGGCCCGGCCAGCGCGCGGATCGCCTGCTGTAACTGCGCCAGGTCGGTGCCGTCGCGCGGCCACAGTGCCAGATCGCTGGCGCGTGTGTCGCCCGTCAGGCGCAGGTAGTCGGCCCGGTCCATGGCCACGGTGCCCGACTGGCGGGCATAGTCGCGCCATACGCCTGCTATAAAAAATAGAGCTGCTTGCGCTTGCCCATCATGCTTCAGAGGGCTAAAAGACCTTGAAAGTGCAGGCCACTCCATGCCGGGCTGCAGGCCATACAGGTCCACCACCGCCTCGCTGATGTAAACCCCCATGCGGCCTTCGGGCACGGGCAGTGCCGCCGCCACCAGCGGCAGCGCGCGCGCGGGATCGCTGCCCAGCGGGCGACTCATCAGCGTGAGGGCGGGGCGTGCGGCGTCCAGTTGCAGGGGGCCGATGCGCAGCGGTTGCACGCGGTCCACGCCGGGCAACTGCGCCACGGCTTCGTCGAACCCCGGCGGTAGCAGGGCCGATTCGCCCCCTGCCGCACTCAGGGCCGAGCGAACATACAGCGGAGATGGCAGCACCGCATCGAGCCATTGGGTGACCGAGCCGCGAAAACTGGCCACCATCACCGTCAGCGCGACGGCCAGGCTCAGGCTGGCCACTACGCCGCCCACCGCAATGGCGGCCGTGCCGCGCATGCGGCGCGCGCGCTCCAGGGGCAGCATCAGCAGCAGATGGCTGGCCGCCAACGGGCGCAGGCGGTGCAACAGCCAGGCCATGCCCCAGGGCAGCAGCGCAATGCCACCCAGCAGCAGCAGGCCAATCGCGACGTAGGCGGCCAATGCAATGCCAAATACGGGTGGAGCGCTTGCCAGTAAAGCGCCAGCAGCTATCAAAATGATACCTGTGGTGGCGCCTGGCCCTGGGCCGACCGGGGCGCCCAGACCCTTGAGCGTTTGCGCCGGCGGCAGCTGGCGGGCCGCACGCGCGGGCCACCAGCCACCCACCAGCGCGGCGGCCACACCCAGCGCGCCGTAGAGCAGCGCGGCCGGGCCGCTCCAGTGCAGCGTCGGTTGTACGCCGGCAAAGTAGCCGCCACCCAGGTCGCCCCCCAGCAGTTGCAGCGCGGTGGCCGCCAGCGCCGTGCCCAGCGCAATGCCGGCGGCACTGCCCACCAGCCCCAGCAGGGCCGACTCGGCCAGCACCAGCGCCAGGCGCTGGCCTGGCGTGGCGCCCAGCACCGCCAGCAACGCAAACTGCGGCGCACGCTGCGCCACGCTGAGCGCCAGTACCGAAAACACCAGAAATGCCCCGGTGAACAACGCCACCAGCGCCAGCACCGTGAGGTTGACGCGGTAGGCGCGCGACAGGTTGCCGATGCGCTGCACGGCATCGCCAGGCTCGGCCAGCACGGCGTTGGCGGGCCAACCCGGCAGGGATGGCAGCGTCTGCGCAAACGCCGTGCGGTCGGTGCCCGGTTGCAGCTGCAGATCGATGCGGGTCAGGTGCCCCGCCTGGCCCCACAGGTCCTGCGCTGCACCGATGTCCATCACGGCCAGCGGCGCGCCGCCTGCGGCCACGGTGCCGGCCACGCGCACCGTGTGCGACCCGTGTGGGCCGGCCGGCAGCCGAAGCTGTGCCGGGCCCGCGCCATCGCTCGGCAGGCCCAGGGCCTGCAAGGCCGCCGCGTTGAGAAACACCGTGGCGGGCGCCAGCATGGCCAGTCGCTCGCTGCTGGCGAAGGCGCGGGGCATCAGTGCGGGCGCCACGGCAGGCAGCAGCAGCGCATCGGCCCCCACCACCCGCAGCACCACGCGGGCGGGTGCGGGCGCGGGTGCCACCGCTGGTGCGGTGGCTGGTGGCGTGGCGGGCTGTGTGGTCGGTGGGGCATCCACCTGGGCCATGGTGGACAGCTCCAGCCAGGGGCTGGCACGCGCCACCTGTGGGTGGTTGGCCAGCTGCGCATAAAGCGCTTCGGGCAACGGGCCCTGCATGGCGCGCAGCTCCAGATCGGGCTGGCCGTTCACGGCGCGCACGGCCTGCGAAAACTCATCGAGGGCCGAGGTGTTGATCACATGCACGGCAAAGGCCAGCGCTACGCCCAGCATCACGGCGGCCACTGCGGCGGCGCTGCGCCAGGGATGGTGACGCAACTCTTGCCAGGAGAAGGTGCGAAGCAGTGCAAGCATGACCCGATTGTGACGGCCCAGCACAGACAGGGCAGGCCATTGAGGAAGATCAAACGCACCCGCAGCGGCTCTTGAAATCGGGCCAGGCTGCTCGTATGTTGGACTTAGGGCTGGTGCTCTTCCTTGCCGGCCCGGTTGTCCAACCCGTTCAGGAGCTTCACCATGAATTCTCTGGTTACACGTGGCAGTTTGTTTGATGACTTCTTCAAGGACATCGCCCCCGGCTTTTATGTGCGTCCACTGCATGGCGACGGTGTCCCGACGCCCTCGCAGATCAAGGTGGATGTGAAAGAAACCGATGGCGGCTACACCGTGCAGGCCGAAGTGCCCGGTGTGCCCAAGGAGGACATTCATGTCTCGATCGACGGCAATGTGGTCAGCCTGCGCGCCGAGGTGCGCCAGCACGACCAGAAGACAGAGGGCGAGAAGGTGCTGCGTTCCGAGCGCTATTTCGGCTCGGTGGCGCGCAGTTTTCAGTTGCCCGTCGATGTGGATGCCGCGCAGGCCAAGGCCAAATACGACAACGGCGTGCTGACGCTCACGCTGCCCAAAAAGCAGGGCGGCAACGCGCAGCGGCTCTCCATCGAATAAGCGGGGCCGGCGGCAGGCTGTCGCTCGGCATGGCTGGCGCCGTGCTCAGTTGGCGATACCGTCGGCTGTGAGGCGCAGCACCCGGTCGGCGCGCGCGGCAGCGGCGTCGGAGTGCGTGACCAGCACCAGCGAGGCGCCGTGTTCGCGCGTCTGGGCGAGCAGCAAGTCCATCACGCGGGCGGCCGTGCCGGGGTCCAGGTTGCCGGTGGGTTCATCGGCCAGCAGCAACCCGGGGCGGTGCACCAGGGCGCGGGCAATGGCCACGCGCTGCAGTTGGCCACCGCTCAGTTGCTGGGGCAGGCGCTCGCCCAGGTCGGCCAGGCCCACGGCCGCCAGCATGTGCTGCACCCGATCGGGTTCGGTGCGGCCCAGCAGCATGAGCGGCAAGGCCACGTTCTGCGCCACGCTGAGGTGGGGCAGCACATGAAAGGCCTGAAACACAAACCCCACATGGGCGCGCCGCCACAGGGCGCGCTGCGTCTCGTCGAGCGGTGCCAGGTCGGTGTCGCCATGCACGATGCGCCCTGCATCCCAGTGGTCCAGTCCCGCCAGGCAGTTGAGCAGGGTGGATTTGCCCACGCCCGAGTCGCCCACGATGGCCACAAACTCCCCCGGCTGCACCGTGAACTGCACGTTGGCAAACACGGGTGTGCCGCCGTAGTGCTTGGCCAGGGCCTCGACGTGAAGAACGCTGTTCATGGCGCGACGTGCTCTGTGCGCTCCAGGCGCTGCAGCACGGCCTGCACCAGGCGCGCGGTGGCGTCGGGCTGGTCGCAGGCAATGGTGTGGCGGTGCGGCATGCTGCGCAGCCAGGTGATCTGGCGCTTGGCCAGCTGGCGGGTGGCGGCTATGCCGCGCTCGCGCAGCCCGGCCAGGTCCAGCGGTGCTTCGGGGCCGGCCGCCGTTTGGGCATCGAGCGCTTCCCAGGCCTGGCGGTAGCCCACGCAGCGCATCGACGGCAGGTCGGGGTGCAGGTCGCCGCGCGCACGCAACTGGCGCACTTCGTCCACAAAGCCTTCCGTGAGCATGGTGTCAAAGCGCCGTGCAATGCGCTCGTGCAGCCAGGCGCGGTCTTCGGGTTCCAAAGAAAAAAGGGCGGTAGCGCTTATGGAGTCTGCGCTAGTAGCTCTCTTTTTTGTAGTGTGAAAGTGGGAGATGGGTTGGCCCGAAACATGCCACACCTCCAGCGCACGCTGGATGCGCTGGCTGTCGGCGGGCGCCAGTCGTGCGGCGGTGGCGGGGTCCACGCGGGCCAGTTCAGCGTGCAGCGCGGGCCAGCCCTGGTCAAACGCCTGGGCCTCCAGCCGCGCACGCACGGCAGGGTCGGCGGGGGGCATGTCGTCAATGCCGTCAAACAGTGCCTTGAAATACAGCATGGTGCCGCCCACCAGCAGCGGCAGGGCGCCGCGCGCGCGGATTTCTGCGATGAGTCGCTCCGCGTCCTGCACGAACTCGGCGGCGCTGTAGGCCTGCAGCGGGTCGCGGATGTCGATCAGGTGGTGCGGCACGGCGGCCAGCTCGGCGCGCGTGGGTTTGGCGGTGCCAATGTCCATGCTGCGGTACACCAGGGCCGAATCCACGCTGATGATCTCTACCGGCAGGCGCGGTGCCAGCACGGCCGCCAGCGCCAGCGCGCCGGCCGTTTTGCCTGAGGCCGTGGGCCCGGCAATGGCGATGATGGGTAGCGGTGTGGTCATGCCTTGGCCGGCTCCCCGAATTTCTGCACCAGTGTCCACGCGGCCAGGGCGGCGCACACGCCCCAGAACCACACGCCCAAGGCAAGCGGCAGCACCGTGCCGTCCATGCGCTGGCCCAGCCATTGGCCCACACCAAACGCCACCAGCATCATGACAAAGCCGTTCAGTGCGGCGGCCGTGCCGGCGGCATGCGGAAAGGGGCCCACGGCGCCGCTCTGGCTGCAGGGCATGTGGATGCCATGCGCGATCTGGTAGAGCAGAAACGGCAGGGCATAGGCCCAGCCGTTTTGTACGCCAGCAAGCGCGAATACACCCATCAGCGTGCCCCCTGTGGCGCTGAGCAGGCCCGCCAGCGCGATGCTGCGGCGCAGCCCCCAGCGCACCAGCAGGCGCCGGCACAGCACCGTGCCGGTGATGTACATCGCTGCGTTGCACGACAGCAGCAGCCCATAGGCCGTGGGGCTCCAGCCCAGCACCTGGATGAAGGTGAACGACGAGGCCGCCAGGTACGTGAACAGGCCCGCATAGGTGAAGGTCGTGGTGGCCGAGTAGGCCAAAAAGGTAGGGTGGCGCAGGATCTGCACCCAGGTGCGCGCCAGGTGCGCAGGGCGCAGGGCCTGCGGATTGGGGCGGGCCAGGGTTTCTTCAAAACGCAGCAGGACCAGCAGCAGCGCCATGCCGCCAAAGCACGCCAGTGCCACCATCGTGGCGCGCCAGCCGAGGTGCCCCGCCAGCAGGCCGCCCAGCGGCGGGCTCAGGCACGCAATGATGCCCAGGCCGGTGAGGGCGCGCGACATGGCGTGCGCCCCTTCCACCGGGGCATACAGGTCGCGCACCACGGCGCGTGCGCCCATCACGCCGGCGCCCATGGCGGCGCCCTGTACGGTGCGCCAGAAGATCAGCGCTTCCATGGACTGCGCCAGCGCGCAGCCCAGCGCGGCCAGCACATAGGCCACCAGCCCCGCTTGCAGGATGGGGCGGCGCCCCCAGCGGTCCGACAGCGGCCCCCACACCACCTGCGAGCAGCCAAACGCCAGCAGCAAGGCCGTGAGCGTGAGTTGCGATTGGGCCATGCTGGCCTGGAGTTGTGCCTTGAGCGTGGGCAGCGCTGGCAGATAAAGATCGGTGGTGACCGGCTGCAGGCCCAGCAGCAGCGCCAGCAGGCCAATGACCAGCCAGGCTGGCATGGCCGCAGCACCCGTGTGTGCCGGGGCGTTGGAAGCGTCAGACATGCGCTGGAGGGTAGCAGATGCCGGCAGCAGACAAAGCCTTGCCAGGCCCCGGGTACAACCCGTTTTGGAGGCCGCTCAAGACAGTCGGGACGCCGACTGCAGGGGCGTGGACGTGTCGATGGACAGCTCCCCCGCATCCGATGTGCTCACGCCGGCTGCCAGCCGCACACGCAGGGCCAGATCGGTGCGGGAATCGGCATTGTGCAGGGCTTCCTCCAGCGAAATCCGGCCTTCCGTGTATAGCGCGTACAGCGCCTGGTCAAAGGTGCACATGCCGATTTCGGTGCTGCGCCCCATGGTCTCTTTGATGCCCGAAAACTCGCCCTTGGCGATCAGATCGGCGATGTAGGGCGAGTTGAGCATCACCTCGACCGCCGGCACCAGCTTTTCGTGCAGACCCGGAATCAGCCGCTGCGACACCACGCCTGCCAGGTTCATGCTCAGGTCCAGGAGCAACTGGTGGTGCGCGTCTTCGGGGAAGAAGTTGATGACCCGTTCCATCGCCTGGTTGGCATTGTTGGCGTGCAGCGTGGACAGGCACAGGTGGCCGGTCTCTGCGTAGGAAATGGCCTGTTTCATGGTCTGGCGGTCGCGGATCTCGCCGATCATGATCACGTCGGGCGCCTCGCGCAGCGCGTTCTTGAGCGCATCTTCATACGACAGGGTGTCGATACCCACTTCCCGCTGGTTCACCACCGAGCGCTTGTGGGCGTGCAGAAACTCCAGCGGATCCTCGATGGTGAGGATGTGCCCGGTCACGTTTTCGTTGCGGTAGTTGATCATGGAAGCCAGCGTGGTCGACTTGCCCGACCCGGTGGCCCCGGTCACCAGCACCAGCCCGCGCTTGCGCAGCACGAGCTTTTCAAGGATTGGCGGCAGGCCCAGTGCCGCCAGCGGCGGAATCTTGCTCTTGATGTAGCGCACCACCATGCCGGTCTCGCCGCGCTGCACAAACACATTCACCCGAAAGCGCCCCAGGTTTTCTGCCGAGATGGAGAGGTTCATCTCCATCTTTGCCTCGAACGCGCTGATCTGCTTTTCGTTCATGACCGAATAGGCCAGCTGCTTGACCTGGCCGGGTTGCAGCGCAGGCATTTTCAGGGGGTGGGTGACGCCTTCGATCTTGAGATTGACGGGCGCGCCCACGCTGAAGAACAGGTCGGAGCCGCCTTTCTCGACCATGGCGTTCAGAAAGCTGAATATTTCCACTGTGAGTCCCGTGACTTGTGGCAATTTGTATCAAGCATCAAGCATAGCCTGCAAGCTGCCGCAGCCAAAAAAAAGGGGCCGAAGCCCCTTGATGCTGGTGCGCGAATGCGCGTGGGTGGCTTACACCACACCCTGTGCCAGCATGGCGTCGGCCACCTTCACAAAGCCGGCGATGTTGGCGCCGTCGATGTAGCTGATGGAGCCATCGGCGCGCTGGCCATACTTCAGGCAGGCGGCATGGATGCCTTGCATGATTTGCAGCAGGCGGGCGTCCACTTCTTCGGCGGGCCACGACAGGCGGGCCGCATTCTGGCTCATCTCCAGGCCCGAGGTGGCCACGCCACCGGCATTCGATGCCTTGCCGGGCGCGTACAGCACGCCAGCGGCTTCAAACGCCTTGGCGGCTTCGATGGTGGAGGGCATGTTGGCGCCTTCTGCCACGCACAGCACGCCGTTTTTGATCAACGTGGCGGCATCGTCGGCGTTGAGCTCGTTTTGCGTGGCACAGGGCAGGGCCACGTCCACGGCGATATGCCAGGGCGTCTTGCCCGCCTGGAACTCGGCGCCTACCAGCTGGGCGTAGTCGTTGACGCGGCCATATTTGTGGTTCTTCACTTCCATCAGGATGGCCAGCTTTTCGGCCGTGAACCCGTCCTTGTCGTACACCGTGCCGCTGGAGTCGGACACCGACACCACCTTGGCACCCAGGGCCATGGCCTTTTCCACGGCGTACTGCGCCACGTTGCCCGAGCCGGACACCGACACCGTTTTGCCGTCGAACGACTGGCCACGGGTCTTGAGCATCTCCTGCGCAAAATACACCGTGCCGTAGCCGGTGGCCTCAGGGCGGATCAGCGAGCCGCCGAACGACAGGCCCTTGCCCGTGAACACGCAGTCGGCACGGTTGCTGAGCTTCTTGTACATGCCGGCCATGTAGCCCACTTCGCGGCCGCCCACGCCGATGTCACCGGCCGGCACGTCGGTGTCGGCGCCCACATGGCGGAACAGTTCCGACACGAAAGCCTGGCAAAAGCGCATCACTTCGCCGGGGCTTTTTCCCTTGGGATCGAAATCGGAGCCGCCCTTGCCGCCACCCATGGGCAGCGTGGTCAGCGCGTTCTTGAAAGTCTGCTCGAACCCCAGGAACTTCAGCACCGACAGGTTCACCGAGGGGTGAAACCGCAGACCGCCCTTGTAGGGGCCGATCGCCATGCTGTGCTGGATGCGGTAGCCGCGGTTGACCTGCACGCTGCCGTGGTCGTCCACCCACGACACGCGGAACATCACGGTGCGCTCGGGCTCGACCAGACGCTCCAGCAGGCCGTGTTCGGCGTAGCGGGGGTGCTTTTCAATGAAGGGCCACAGGCTTTCCATGACTTCGGTGACAGCCTGCAGAAACTCAGGTTGACCAGGGTTGCGCTGTGCGACCTGCGCGAGGAAGCTGTCTACGGAGTCGTACTTCATGAAAAAGGGCTTTCTGTGCAAAAAAACGAAGAATGCGGCGTTGCAGCATCGAATTATGTCAAAAAGACATGCGCTCATGCATGGCAGCGCACGGTGTTGGGGCATTGCTTGCGTGTGTTGCCAGTTTTTGGTGCGTTCTGATGGTCGATTTTGGTGCGTGTACGTCAGGCGTTTGTCTCCATGCCGTACCACAGCGGTCCGCTTCAACAACCTACGAGAGGGCTGGACGACATGCATCAACAACAAGCCGCAAATGCCGCCGTTCTGCTGCCGCCAGTGGCCGCCGCGCTGGTGGCGTGCAGCGGCAGCGGTGAGTCGAATGACCCCACGCTCAGCGGCGACGGGCCGTTGGTGATCGGCCACCCACCACGTCAATCTGGGCCTGAAGCTGGAAGACAGGCGGCTGACCATCCTGGTCAGGTAGGGCATCACCACGAAGACGTCACCGGTCTTATGACTTGGCCGTGGCGGGCGATGCACGCACCTTTGCCAGCCTGCTCACCCCCGCGGGGCTGAAGGAAGTGAAGACCTATGCCGACGGCGTAGGCCCATGGAAGCCACATCTCATCCCTTCCAGGCAGGTGGACGCCAACCACGATGGCAAGCCGGAAGACCTCAATGGTGACGGCAAGATCGACGAACGCGACCGCGTGATGATGGCGCCCACAGAGGTGGTGAAGAACGCCCACGCCGCCGGCCTGTTCGTGCATGCCTACACCTTCCGCAGCGAGGCCAAGCGCCTGGCATCGGATTTCAAGGGTGACCCCAAGGCCGAATACCAGCTGTTCTACCAGCTGGGCGTGGATGGCGTATTTAGCGACTTTGCGGACCACGCCGTCGCGGCACGCAACCGTTGATCAGGTCGTTGTCCGATTGTCCGCAGGGCTGAGCGCAGCCGTGCGCCGCTGGATTGCTATGAAAATAAAAGCATTCAGTGCTTATGAATAAAGCGCCTGCTGCGGTTTGTTCACAAAAATAACGTCCACCTGACTCGCCGCAGGTGCCCGTCAGCATCGGGGCGGTTGTGACATGGTCGCCCGCTTGCCGATGGCATGCGGGCGATGTCAGTGTCCGTGGGCACCGGGCGCCCTCCAGAGGCTGTGCGAATCCAGCAGCAGCCGGGCATGGGACTGCATTTCATCCAGCGCTGCCGAATCGGCGGCCAGTTGGGCTTCGAGTGCGTTGCGCCGTGCCAGCAGCAGATCCGCCAGCGGGCTCTCGCCCAGCGTGTAGGCGCGTGCCTGCAGCTGGGCGCTGCGCTCGATTTGCCGCTGTGCGCGTTGCAGTTGCACCCGAGTGTGGCGGGTCTGCTCCAGTACACTGGCGGTGCGCCAGGCTTCGGCTTCTATGCGCACCCGCTTTTGCGCCAGCTCCTGTTCGGCCATTTCGGCCTGTGCCAGTGCTGCCTGTGCATCGGCCCTGCGCCCGGCGCTGCCCAGGGGGATCGACACGTAAACGCCCAGCACGCGCTCCTGCCCGCCGCGCTCGCGGCTGGCCCGCACGCCTACGGTGGGGTCGCCATGCCGTTCCAGCGCGGTGCGTTGTGCCTGCTGGCGGGCCTGTTGCGCTTTGGCCTGTGCCAGTTTCAGCTCGTGGTTGTCGTCCAGAATTTTGGAGGCCCACTCGGCGGCCGTGAAATCTGCGGCGGCCGAGGTGGCCGTCCCAGCTGGGCTGCCGGTGGGGGCCATGTCCACGGGTTTTGGCAGGCCCGGGTACAGGCGCTCCAGTGTCTGCAGCCGCACCTGCAGTTGCCCTTGCGCCCGTGCAGCCAGGGCGTCTATCCGGGCGGCTTCGGCCTGGGCTGCCAGCCGCTCCAGTGTTGCGGCCTCGCCAGCCGCCACGCGCCGCTCGGTACTGGCCATTTGCTGGGTGACCAGCCGGGCCTGGTCCTGAAGTACGGAGGCGGTGCGCATGTCGCGCAGAGCATCAAACCATGCCGCCATCAGGCCGCGCGCGGCCTCGTGCCAGGCGTCGGCCAGGGCTAGCTCGCCCAACTGGATTTCGGTGGCGCCCAGTTGCCGGTCTGCGGCGGCCTTGGCGGGCCAGCGTAGCCCAGTCTCCAGGGCCACATCGGCTTCGGAAAAACTGGGGCCCTGGCGTTCGGTGCGCCGGTTGGTGCCCGCCTTGGCCACCCAGTCGTGGGGCCCCGCTTCCAGGCGCTGGTTTCGCGCCTGGGCCAGGGGAACGCCCGCGCTGGCCGCGCGCACCTGAGGCAGTTGCGATAGCACCTGCATCACCGTCTCTGCGGGTGGCAGCACGGGCGGCAGGGTGAGCGCGGGAGGCGTCTGGGCCATCGCCACGCTCAGCCCTGCGGCGCCGGCCCAGGCCAGGCACACCGCCGCAGCGGTGCGCCGCAGCATGGCGAGCGGGGAACGAGGTTGCAATCGCGTCATGGCAGGTCTCCAAATCTTCCAAAAGTCAATAACGGAACCACCCAGTAGGCGACCTGGGGGCTGGGCAATGCCGCCCGCAGGGTGTCGATCAGGGGCTGTACCTGGGCCTGCTCCATGGCCACTTGCACCAACACGCGGCGGGCACGGCCCTGCACCTGTTCCATGGTCGATGCCAGCTCCACATGCCAGCCGATGCCTTGCCCGGGCACGACCGTGAAACCGGGTGCCAGTGTGGGCAGCGACAGGAGTGCGTCGAGGATCTCCTCTTCGAGGGCCTTGGGCACGGCCAATGTGAGCAGGCAATCGGGCGTACTGCGGGATGGCGGGGTGGGAGTGAGGGTAGGCGTATTCATGAGGCCAGCTGGGGTTGGGGGGCCGAGAAACGGCGGTACAGAATGGGCAGCAGCACCAGCGTGAGCAGTGTGGAGCTGACGAGCCCGCCAATCACCACAATCGCCAGCGGGCGCTGGATCTCCGAGCCCGGACCGGTGGCTAGCAGCAGCGGAATCAGCCCTAGGGCCGTGATGCTGGCCGTCATGAGCACCGGGCGCAGGCGGCGCAGAGCGCCCTGGCGCACTACTTCCTGGATGGGCATGCCGCGTGCCGACAGCTGGTTGAAGCAAGTCACCATCACCAGTCCGTTGAGCACGGCGATACCCATCAGCGCAATGAAGCCCACCGATGCCGGCACCGACAGGTATTCACCCGAAATGACCAGCGCCACGACGCCGCCCACCAAAGCGAGCGGGATATTGGCAAACACCAGCACGGCCTGGCGCAGGCTGCCCAGTGTGGCAAACAGCACGCCCACAATCAGGGCCAGTGCCACGGGCACCACCAGCCCCAGGCGGGCAGCAGCGCGCTGCTGGTTTTCGAACTGGCCGCCCCAGGTGATGCGGTAGCCCGCAGGCAGGGGCACCTTCTGGGCCACGGCTGCCTGGGCATCGGCCACGAAACCCACCAGATCCCGGCCCCGCACATTGGCGCGCACGACCGACATGCGTGACGACTGCTCGCGCTCAATCTTGACCGGGCCATCGGTCACCTCCAGCCGGGCCAGCTGGCTCAGCGCCACGGCCTGTCCATCGGGCGTCGGAAGGCGCAGCTGGGCAAACTGCTGGGGTGAGATGCGCAGGTCCTCGCTGCCACGCAACACCAGCGGCACACGGCGCGCCTGCTGCATCACCACGCCCACTTTCTGTCCTTCGACCAGGGCGCGCAGGTCGTTCTGGATCTGGTCCACCGTCATGCCCAGGCGTCCTGCCGCCTGGCGGTCGATGTCGATGCGGTAGTACTGCACGCCGCCGTTTTGCGCGGTGATCACATCCTCGCTGCCCGGCAGCGCTTGCAGAGTCTGGACGATTTCACCGGCCAGGCGCGCCAGCTCTTGGGTGTCGGGGCCAAAGATCTTGACCGCCAGGTCGCCTCGCACGCCCGACAGCATCTCCGAGGTGCGCATTTCAATGGGCTGGGTGAAGCTCAGTTTCACGCCCGGAATCGCCTCGCCAGCCTGCCGGATGGCGTCGATGAGTTCTTCCTTGGTCTTGAAGCGCCATTGCTCGCGGGGCTGCAGCACCAGAAAGCTGTCTGTTTCGTTGAGCCCCATGGGGTCGAGGCCGAGTTCATCGGAACCGACCCGCGCAACGATGTTCTTGACCTCAGGAACCGCTTCCAAGATGCGCCGCTGCAGTGCCAGATCGGTGGCCACCGACTGCGCCAGGTGAATGGAGGGGAGCTTTTCCACCTGCATGATGATGTCGCCTTCGTCCAGCGACGGCATGAACGATTTGCCGATCAGCGGAAACAGCGCCACCGCGCCGGCCAGCGCTACCAGCGATACCGCCACCACCACCTTCGAGTGGCGCAGCGCGGCTTCGAGCAGCGGCGCGTAGCCCGCTTCGAGCTTGCGCACCAGCCAGGGTGCGGCATGGTGACCCGTTCGCAGGGCCACCGATGCCAGCACCGGGATCACGGTGAACGACAGCAATAGCGAGGCGCCCAGCGCAAACACAATGGTCAGCGCGACCGGGCCAAACAGCTTGCCCTCCAGCCCCTGCAGGGTCAGCAGCGGCAGGAACACGATCATGATCACCACTACACCCGCACTCACCGGCGTGGCCACTTCCTGCGTTGCGCGGTAAAGGTTGTGCAGGCGCGAAATGCCGGGTTCGGCCTGCCGTGCCTCGATGTTCTCCACCACCACCACGGCTGCATCCACCAGCATGCCGATGGCAATGGCCAGGCCGCCGAGCGACATCAGGTTGGCCGACAGCCCCCATTGCTGCATCAGCACGAAGGTGGCCAGGGCCGACAAGGGCAGGATCAGGGCCACCACCAGCGCTGCGCGCAGGTTGCCCAGAAACAGCAGCAGCAGCACCAGCACCAGCACGATCGCTTCGCCCAGGGCCTTGGTGACGGTGGAGACGGCGCGCTCGACCAGATTGCCCCGGTCGTAGAATGGCACGATCTTCACGCCCTGCGGCAGGGTGGGCTCCAACTCGGCGATCTTGGCCTTGACGTCGCGCACCAGTTTTTGCGCGTTGGCGCCGCGCAGGCCCAGCACCAGGCCCTCCACGGTCTCGCCCTTGCCGTCCTGGGTGACGCTGCCGTAGCGCGTCAGTGCGCCCAATTGCACCGTGGCCACATCACCCACGCGCACCGCTTCGCCGTTGCGCTGGATCACCGCAATGGTGCGCACATCGCCCAGGCTGCGGATGCTGCCGTCGCTGCGCACCAGCAGTGATTCTTCGCCGCTCGACAGGCGACCGGCGCCATCGTTGCGGTTGTTGGCGGCCAGGGCATCCTGCAGCTGCTGCAGCGACACCCGGCGGGCGGCCAGCGCCGCCACATCGGGCACCACCTCAAAGGTCTGAACCTCGCCGCCCAGCGTGTTCACGTCGGCTACGCCAGGAATGCCGCGCAGGCGGGGGCGGATGACGTAGTCCAGCAGCTTGCGCCGCTCCGCCAGGCTGGCATCGCCATCGACCTTGAACATGAACATCTCGCCCAGCGGCGTGGTGATGGGCGCCAGCCCACCCGACAGGCCGGGCGGCAGGTTGCCCATGACGCCCGACAGGCGTTCGCTGACCTGCTGGCGGGCCCAGTAGATGTCGGTGCCATCGGCAAAGTCGAGCGTGATGTCGGCAATGGCGTACTTGCTTTGCGAGCGCAGCATGACCTGGCTGGGTATGCCCAGCAGTTCTTGCTCGATGGGGGCCACGATGCGTGCCTCGACCTCGGCGGGAGTCATGCCGGGGGCCTTGAGGATGATCTTGACCTGGGTGGTCGATACGTCGGGAAACGCGTCGATTGGCAGGTTGCGCAAGGCCATGACACCGGCGGCCAGCAGCGCCAGCGACAGGATGCCCATCAGCAGGCGTTGCGAGAGTGAAAAGGCAATCAGGCGTGACAGCATCATTGGGCTCCGCCGCCCATGCCCTGCCACGCTCCCTTGAGCGCGGCCAGGCCTTGCACGGCGACCACGTCACCCGCTTTCACGCCCGAGCGCACCAGCGTCTGGCCCGCCCCCTCGGTGCCCAGCACCACCGCCGTGGGCACAAACCCCTGGGGGGTTTGCACGAACACATAGGCCTTCCCCTCGTGGCGTACCACGGCTTGGGCCGGCAGGCTGAGGTTGCCTGCCGCCTGGGTGTCGGTGCGCCCGGCCACGGTGACCTGCACGAACTGATTGGCGCGCAGGCAGTCTTCGGCCGCGGTGAAGTCGGCCCGCATCTGCACGGCCTGGTTGCCCGCGCTCACCTGCGGCACGATGGCGGCCAGGCGTGCGGGTGCCTTGCAGCCCTGCACGGCAAGAAGGTCGCCCGTGCGCAGGTTGTGGGCCTGATCGGGTGTGGCCTGCAGGGCAATGGACCATTGGCCGCCGCGCGCCACCTTGGCCACGGGCATCCCGGCATCCAGGCGCTGGCCGGGGGTGGCGGTGACTTCCAGCACCGTGCCCGCCGCACTGGCACGCAGGGTCAGGCCCGGCTGCAGCGTGGTGCTGGTGGTGCTGGCGCCAGCCATTTGCAGGGCCTGACGGCGCTCGCGCAGAGCCAGTTGGGCCAGTTCGTTCTGGGTGCGGCTTTCCTGTACACGCAACCCGGCAATGATGCCCTCAGCGTGCAGTTTTTCGTCGCGTTCGAGCTTGCTGGCCGCCAGCCGCGCCTGGGCCTGGGCCTGGAGCAGATCGCGCTGCCATGCCACCAGCTCGGGGCTCAACAGGCGGGCCACGGCTTCGCCGGCCCTGACCTTCTGGCCAGCGCCCACCAGCACCTGCTGCACCACGCCGGCCACGGGGGTGCTGAGCAGCTCTGTGGCCTGCGGGGGCAGTTCCACGGTGCCTTGCAGCACCAGGCCGGCAGCGGCACCCGCGCCACTGCTGCCCACCACCTGCGTGGCCACGCCAGCCGCTTGAGCCTGTGCGGCGGTCCAGGCGATCGCCGGGTGGCTGGCAGGGGCCGAGGGGCTGGCCGCAGGGCCTGCCGCCACGCTCAGAGAGGCGCAAAAGCACAAAATGGCTGCGCTGAGTGGGTTGCGAAAAATGGGGCGTGTGGGCGCGTGTGAGCGGGAGTGCAGGGGCATGGGATGTCAACCTTTCGTCGCTGGGGCAGCGAGTTCGGATGAATGATACCGTGCCTACCTGAAGGGAGCATGAACTCCTGCCGTCAGCCGCCTGGCCGTCTGTCCACCTTCGGAATGGAGAAGGGCGTTCCCGGCGGTCAGCGGTCGGCGCGCAGGTGCAAATCCACTTGCAGTCCCGTGCCATGACCGGGTGGGGGCGAGTGCAGTGTGCAGGTGCCGCCCTGGCGCGCCACGATGGTGGTCACGATGGACAGCCCCAGGCCATAACCAGGCGTGTACAGCGCGCTGGCAGTGTGCCCTTCGCGGTAATGGCGCTGCTGCAACAGCCCGAGCTGCTCTGTGGTGAGGCCTGGCCCGCTGTCGCGCACGCTGCAGGTGGCCGGTAGCGCCACCTCCAGCACGATGGGGCCATGGGGGGCGTAGCGCACCGCGTTTTCCACCAGATTGCGCAGGGCAATGGCGAGGGCGTCGAAGTCGCCGCGCACCCACACGTCATCGTCTTCGGGCAGCACCAGTTGCAGGCGCTGCAGCAAGGTGCCATCCGACCAGAACTCCTGCGCCACGGCTGCAGCGACCTGTGCGAGGTTGACGCGGTCCTGCGCCAGTGCTGCCCCCGAGCCTGCGCGCGAAAGCTGCAGCAGCTTCTCGCAGCGGCGGCTGAGGCGGTCGAGCGACTGCAGTGCGCCCTGGATGTCGGTGTAGGCCGCCCCCGTGGGTACGTGCACCAGGGCGGTCTGCAGGTTCAGGCGCACGGCGGCCAGCGGGGTGCGCAATTCGTGAGCGGCATTGGCGGCCAGGGCGCGCTCGGTATCGAGCGCGTCGGACAGGCGGGCGAGCAGGTGGTTGGCGCTGTCCACAATGGTCTGCAGCTCGTCGGGCAGGCCCTGGCCGGGCAAGGCGGCCAGGTGGTTGCCGTCGCGCAGCTGCAACTCGGCCGCCAGCGTGCCTGCGGGCGCCAGCGCGCGCTGCGTGACGGCGCGGATCAGCAGCCCCAGCAGGGGCAGGATGACCAGCAGCGGCACCAGCAGCCCGAGCAGGACCTGGGTGCGTGCGGCGCTACGGTGTGCCAACGGGTCGCCTACATGGATGAACATAGGAAGCGATGGATGTGCCAGCGTGTAAGTGCGAAGTTTGGGCGTATCGAAAAAGCCCGTGTTCAAGGGCACCGGCAGTGGGGTGAGCGGGGCGTCTGCCGAACGCAGCAGCAGCTCGTTGCGGTCATTGACCACCTGGTACAACAGCACATCGTGGTGGGCCCCGCTCAGGTTGCTGTGGGGAACTTCCAGCCGATACAGCGTGCCATCGCGCTCGGAGGGGTTTTGGTGGTTGCGCGCGTCGTGCGCCGCCAGGTCCAGCAGGCGCTCGGCGCTCTCGACCAGGCCCGCATCGAGCTGTTCGGTGAGTTCGTGCTGCATGTACCAGCCCACGGCGGCACTGGTGGCCACCCAGAGCATGGCGATCCAGGGCAGCAGGGCCCGGGTCAGGGCGCGGGAAAGGCTATGCCGGGCGCGGGCCATGGTCATGCGCTGGTGTTGAGTTTGTAGCCCAGCCCGCGCAGCGTCTGGATGCGGTCGCGGCCGATCTTGCGGCGCAGGTTGCTGATGAAGACCTCCAGCGTGTTGCTGCTGGCATCGGCATCCAGGCCGTACAGCGCATCCTGCAGGCTCTCGCGGGTGTGGATCCGGTCGGGCCGCAGGGCCATCACGCGCAGCAGGGCCCATTCCTTGGCCGTCAACTCCACCGGGTGTCCGTCGAGCAGGACCACCATGCGTGCAAGGTCGATCGACAAACCCTGCAGCTGCAGCACCGCGCTGCCCGCTCCGCTGCGGCGGCGTTCCACGGCACGCAGCCGCGCCAGCAGCTCGTCGGGGTCATAGGGCTTGACGAGGTAGTCGTCGGCGCCGGCATCGAGGCCGCGGATGCGGTCGGTGATCTGGTCGCGTGCGGTGAGCATGATCACCGCGCTGTCCGGCAGGGCGCGGCGCAGCTGGGGCAGCAGCGCCAGACCTTCGCCGTCTGGCAGTTGCCAGTCGAGCAGCACGGCCGCCCAGTGCGCCGCGGGCAGCAGGGCACGAGCACTGGCCAGGCTGCCAGCGCATTCGCACACGAAGCCGCGGGCGTTCAGGAAGGCCATCAGCGCCCCTGCCAGCGGGGCATCGTCTTCAATCAGCAGTATGCGCAAAGGGGTCTCCCGAGGTCGTGATCGGACCAGCCACCGCAGAGCGGGGCTAGCGCCCCGCATGGTGCCGCAGCGACCTGAAGGCAGGCTGAAGCCGCCGTGCTTACCGGCCCCGCAAAAACAGGGCGTCCAGCTCGCGCATCGACAGCTGCCGCCAGGTGGGGCGGCCATGGTTGCACTGGTCCGACCGGTCGGTGGTTTCCATCTGCCGCAGCAGCGCGTTCATCTCGTCGATGGTGAGCTTGCGGTTGGCCCGCACGGCGCCGTGGCAAGCCATGGTGCCCAGGATGTCATTGCGCGCGCGCTGCACCACGGTGCTGGCGTCATGGGCGGCGAGCTCGGCCAGCACGCTGCGGGCCAGCTCCACCGGGTCGCCAAACCCTGACGCTGTGGCCAGGGTGGTGGGCACGGCGCGCACGGCCAAGGTCTTGGGCGAGAAGGGCACCACCTCCAGGCCCAGCGTGGCCAGCACCTCGGCCGACGCTTCGGCGGTAGCCACTTCTTCGGGCGTGGCGGCAAAGGTGGCAGGAATCAGCAGCGGCTGGCTGGCTATGCGGGCGCCGCTGTCCACCTGGGCCTTCAGGCGCTCATAGACGATGCGTTCGTGGGCGGCGTGCATGTCCACCACCACCAGGCCCTTTGCGTTCTCGGCCAGTATGTACACGCCGTGGAGCTGGGCCACCGCGCGGCCCAGCGGCCAGGTGGCTTCGTCGCTATCGCGGCCCGCAGACCCAGCCGCATCCGCCACAGTCGGTGCGCGATAGGCGGGCTGCGCTGTGCCGCTCGCCGCGCCCGGGCCCGTGCCTGGCGCCACCGGGCCCGGGTTGATGAAGGCAACGCCTGCATTGCCAGCAGGAACCGTTTCTGTCCTGGGCCCCCACAGGGCCTGCAGGTCAGCCACATGGTGGCCACGTTCTTCAAATTTGATAGCTGCTTGCGCTTGCCACATATGCGCTAGCGGCTGTTTTGGCTTGAAATCGTCAGCGCCACCGGGGGCGGTAGCTGTTTCGGGGGCGGCAGCGGTCCCGGCGGCGAGCGCTGCGGCGCGCGGGGCGGCCAGCGCGTTTTCGACCGCGTGGCGCACGGCCTGGTGCACTTCGCGGCTGTCACGAAAGCGCACCTCGATCTTGGTGGGGTGCACGTTCACGTCCACACGGGCCGGGTCGATCTCCACATACAGCGCATACACCGGCTGCTTGTGGCCATGCAGCACGTCTTCGTAGGCGCTGCGCGCCGCGTGCGTGAGCACCTTGTCGCGCACGAAGCGGCCGTTGACATAGCAGTATTGCTGGTCGGCGCGCGAGCGGGCGGCGTCGGGCAGGCCTGCGCGGCCCGTGACGGTGACGGGGCCGGCGCGGTGCTGCACGGCCACCGACTGCGCCACGAAGTCTTCGCCCAGCACGTCGGCCAGGCGGCGCGCCAGGGCGTCCTGCAGGTGGGCGTCGCCGGGCACGAAGGTGGCGCGCCACTGCTCCACCAGCTTGCCCTCGTGCCAGATGGCAAAGCCCACATCGGGCCGCGCCAGCGCGTGGCGGCGCACCGATTCGATGCAGTGGGCCAGCTCGGTGGCGTCGGTCTTCAAGAACTTGCGGCGCGCGGGGGTGCTGAAGAACAGCTCCTTCACCTCCACCGTCGTGCCGCCGCTGCGCGCCACGGGGCGCAGCTCGCCGCTGCGTGCGTCGAGCAGGAAGGCGCTGGCCTGCGCGCCCGGGCGCGAGAGCAGGGCCATGTCCGATACCGAGGCAATGGCCGCCAGCGCCTCGCCCCGAAAACCCATGGTGGCCACGGTTTCCAGGTCGTGCAGGTTGGTGATCTTGCTCGTGGCGTGGCGGCGCAGCGCGATGGGCAGCTCGTCCTGCGGGATGCCGCAGCCGTCGTCCTCCACGGCGATCAGGCGCACGCCGCCCGCGAGCAGGCGCACGGTGATTTGCGTGGCGCCCGAGTCCAGCGCGTTGTCCACCAGCTCCCGCACCACCGAGGCGGGGCGCTCGACCACTTCGCCTGCGGCGATCTGGCTGATGAGTTCGTCGGGCAGGTCGCGGATGGGGCGGCGTGCGCCTGATCGCCGTGGAGGACGAC
>NZ_QOZT01000193.1:0-215 GCF_003345135.1 Acidovorax sp. BoFeN1 | reverse complement strand
GGCAATGCTGATCAAGGTCCACCGTTGTCGCTTCTCAAACGTTATCCGCAGATGAAGCAGCAGACCCTGGCAATGGCCGCAGATCAAGACAACGGATTCGAGCAGTCGCGCAAGCCCACCCGACGTGAAGAGTTCTTGCGGACCATGGAGACAATAGTGCCTTGGGCCGCCCTGTGCCAGGTGATAGAGCCGCACTACCCCAAGGCCGGCAACGG
>NZ_QOZT01000192.1:0-215 GCF_003345135.1 Acidovorax sp. BoFeN1 | reverse complement strand
GGCAATGCTGATCAAGGTCCACCGTTGTCGCTTCTCAAACGTTATCCGCAGATGAAGCAGCAGACCCTGGCAATGGCCGCAGATCAAAACAACGGATTCGAGCAGTCGCGCAAGCCCACCCGACGTGAAGAGTTCTTGCGGACCATGGAGACAATAGTGCCTTGGGCCGCCCTGTGCCAGGTGATAGAGCCGCACTACCCCAAGGCCGGCAACGG
>NZ_QOZT01000191.1:0-280 GCF_003345135.1 Acidovorax sp. BoFeN1 | reverse complement strand
CCAAAGCGGGCTGGCGCACAGCGCCGTGGTGACGGCGGCCAACGTGCATGACAAACACCCTCTGCCCAATCTGCTGCATGGCAATGAGCGGCGCGTGTACGGCGACTCGGCCTATGCCAGCCAGAAAACACTGATAGCGAGCAAAGCCCCCAGGGCCAAGGACTTCACCAACCAGCGCACCCGCCGTGCGGGCGAGGTGGACGAAGTTCAGCGGGCCAAGAACCGCAACAAATCGCGGGTGCGTGCCCGGGTCGAGCATGTCTTTGCGGTGGTCAAGCGC
>NZ_QOZT01000190.1:0-384 GCF_003345135.1 Acidovorax sp. BoFeN1 | reverse complement strand
GTCCGGCCTACTCGGCGACGCGTTCTACGTGGAGCGGGCCAGCACCGCCGGCCAACGGGTATTGCCGGCCGCCGACGTCGACGAGACCAGCGTGCCGTACTTCTCGCTGGCCATGCTGCCGGGCGGGCGGCGTCGTGCGTTGCTGACCGGCACCGTCGCAGTGGTGGGCCTGGGGCCCGGCGACAGCGACTGGATGACACCGCAGAGCCGGCGTGAGCTGGCCGCCGCGACGGATCTGATCGGCTAGCGCGGCTACCTGGACCGGGTCGAAGTCCGCGACGGCCAGCGGCGCCATCCCAGCGACAACACCGACGAACCCGCCCGGGCGCGGCTGGCCTGCTCGCTGGCCGATCAGGGCCGGGCGGTGGCGGTGGTGTCCTCCGG